>NZ_JAWLDS010000016.1:0-56458 GCF_041686535.1 Aquicoccus sp.
CTCGGATCACTTGCAACGCTCCTCGGCATCTTCGACGGCAGCCGTGAACCCCGAAAGCGAAAACGTATCCTTTGTGGTGGTGCCACGCGACGACTCGCCCCTCAGGATTGCCGACTTTCCACGCTTCATCGCCTTGAGGATCTCTTCATCGTCGGAAGGCGAGGCGGGCCAGGCCCATTCACCCTCGGTGAAGAGTTCGAATTCATCGCCGTCAATATCAAGATTGACCGTCGATCCGGACGCAAAGGGATAGCCACCGGTAAAAGTGATCTGTCCGGCCACATCCGCATCTGGCCGGTAGAACGCCATCAGCAGGATCGAGCCCCGCCGGACCGCGACCACGCGGCCATCCTTGGTGTTGACGGTCTCCTTGGGCGAGGTGACCGCCCAGCATTCGCGCGGGTTGTCCTCTTCGAAAACCGACCAGTCGGTCTCTGCCGCGACCTGGTTCGTGCTTGTTTCCTGCGCGGCAACGTCAGAAACCGTCAGTGCCATGATGGCCCCGGCAACGCCTAGCGCAAAACGTGATACCATGTGTCCAGCCTCCAGCTGTCCTTTTGCCTCAATTCCAGCCACTGTCGCCGGCCCTTTGCGGGTCATTGTCGCAAACAGGGGCATTTTCCTACTCGACATTCGTACATTAGCCTGAAACCTGCCATGTGCGAAAGGGAAATTGGCGAAAAATTGCCATAGCGAAGACCGCGTTACGCGGCACGTCACGCAAAGGAAAAAAACAGATGACCGCAGCGGTGGAAATGGCGCAGCTCTGGCGCGGGCCGGTCCGCGAATCCGTGCATCTGGGGCACGCGGTTGTGTGCGGCCCGGATGGTGACATCGTCGAAAGCTGGGGCGATCGCGGGTTGGTCGTCCTGCCAAGATCGTCCGCCAAGATGATCCAGGCCCTGCCCATGGTGGAGAGCGGCGCGGCCGCGGCGGCCGGGCTTGGCCCCGAGCAACTGGCGCTGGCCTGTGCGTCGCATAACGGGGCGGCGATCCACGTCGATCGGGTGCGCGCGTGGCTGGCTGATCTGGGGCTTGGCGACGACGATCTGCGCTGTGGCTGGCACATGCCGCGCGACGAGGACGAGGCACGGCGCCTCACCTGCACCGATTGCCCCCATGAGCAGGTCTATAACAACTGTTCCGGCAAACATGCCGGGTTCCTGACCCTAGCGCGGCGCATGGGGGCGGGGCCGGACTATGTCGCGGTCGATCACCCGGTACAACAGGCCGTGAAAACGGCATGGGAAGAGGTTACGGGGGAGGCCACGCAAGGCCACGGGATCGACGGCTGTTCCGCTCCGAATTTCGCGGGCACCCTGCATGGCATGGCGCGCGCCATGGCGTTCTTTGCCGCGGCTTCGGAGGATGGCGATGCCCGGTCGCGCGCGGCCGTGGCGCTCAGGCAGGCAATGGTGACATGGCCCGAACTGGTCGCGGGCGAGGGGCGCGCCTGCACCGAGTTGATGCGCGCGATGGATGGGCGTGTGGCGCTCAAGACCGGGGCAGAGGCGTTTTTCATCGCCATCATCCCCGAGCGCAAGCTGGGCGTGGCGCTCAAGATCATCGATGGTGGCACGCGCGGTGCGGAAAGTGCCATTGCATCGATCCTCGTGCGGCTTGGCGTGCTCGACCCCGAGCATCCTGCCGCCCGGCAGTTCCGCACCCCCGTCCTTCGCAATTGCCGCGGTATCGAGGCGGCACATATCCGCCCCGGCACCGCGTTTTCCTGAGCTTCATCGGCCTGCCGTGGTGCCGGCTTATCGCCCCGGCAGGTCGTCGCGGCACGGGTCCGGATCCCAGTTCTCGATGACGTGAACCGCCTCTTCGGCGGTTTCGACATAGCGAAAGAGCTCGAGATCCTCTTCCGAGATCGTGCCGGCATCGGCCAGCGCCTCCCAGTTTATGATCCTTTCCCAGAACGCCTGGCCAAAGAGCAGGAAAGGCACACGCTCCATGCGCCCGGTCTGGATCAGGGTGAGGCTTTCGAACATCTCGTCCATCGTGCCGAAGCCACCGGGAAAGATGCAGATCGCGCGTGCCCGCATCAGGAAATGCATCTTGCGGATCGCGAAATAGTGGAAGTTGAAGCACAGGTCGGGCGTTACGTACTCGTTCGGCGCCTGCTCATGCGGCAACACGATGTTGAGTCCCATGGACGCCCCGCCGACATCGGCCGCGCCGCGGTTGCCCGCCTCCATCACGCCCGGCCCCCCGCCGGTGCAGATCACGAACTCGCGCCCGTAGGTTTCAAGCGATTTCACGGTCATCAACCGGGAGAACTCGCGCGCCACGTCATAGAAATGCGACAGCTCGGCCAGGGTCCTGGTGCGCGCCTTGTCCTTCTTCTCGGGCTGGGGAATACGGGCGCCGCCGAACAGGACGATGGTCGAGGTAATGCCGCGCTCTTCGAGGATCAGTTGCGGTTTGAGCAGTTCGAGTTGAAGCCGAACCGGGCGCAACTCGTCGCGCAGCAGGAAATCCTCGTCGTCAAAGGCCAGCCGATAGGCCGGCGCGCGCGTCTGGGGCGTGTCGGGAACGTGCTCGGCGGTGGACCGGTCGGTGCCGGCATCACGAAAGGGGCTGCGACGATCGTCTTTCATGGCGTTTTCCTTGGTTGCGCGTTCATGCAAGCTCTATAAGGTTCGCCGGATCAAGGCCAGCCGGGGAGAGATGGGATGAACTGGAAACACGAAATCAAGGCGGCGTGGGCGCGGATCGAAGACCATGTGCGACAAACGCCGGTGCTGACATGCGATGGCCTCGGCCTCGGCTATCCGGTCGAGTTGAAGCTGGAACAGATGCAGCATACCGGCAGTTTCAAGGCGCGCGGCGCATTCAACACGCTGCTGTCGGGGCCGGTGCCACAGGCCGGTCTGGTCGCGGCCAGCGGGGGCAATCACGGTGCGGCGGTGGCCTTTGCCGCGCGGGCACTGGGCCATGCCGCGCACATCTTCGTGCCGGAAATGGCCGGGCCTTCGAAAATCGCGCTGATCCGCGAGACCGGGGCGCAGTTGAGCGTGGTGAGCGGCGAATATGCCAACGCGCTGGCCGCGGCGCGTGAATTTGAGGATGCCTCGGGCGCGATGCAGATCCATGCCTATGATGCCCCAGCGACCGTGGCCGGGCAAGGCACCTGCATGGCCGAATGGGAAGAACAGGGATTGCAGGCCGACACGGTGCTGATCGCGGTGGGCGGTGGCGGGCTGATCGCCGGTGCGCTGGGCTGGCTTCAGGGTGCGCGCAAGGTCGTCGCGGTCGAGCCTCAAACGTCCTGCGCGCTCAACGCCGCGCTGGCGGCGGGACACCCGGTCGATGTGGAGGTGTCGGGCGTGGCCGCCAATGCGTTGGGCGCGCGGCGAATCGGGGAAATTTGCCATGACCTGGCAGTCGAACATGGCGCGCAAAGCGTGCTGGTCAGCGATGACGCGATCCTTGCTGCGCAAAAGGCGCTTTGGCGCGGGCTGCGGCAACTGGTGGAGCCCGCGGGCGCGACCGCGCTGGCCGCGCTTCTGGGTGGGGCCTATACCCCCGAACCTGATGAGCGTGTCGCGGTGCTGGTCTGCGGGGCAAACCTGGCGCCCGACCCGCTTGGCTGAGCCGTTCATCGCTGCGCTGCATTGATTGGCGCTTTCCTTGCCGCTATAGCCGCATGAACGCCAGAATCCGACAGGGGAGACACGACATGTCGAACGCGCAACTCGAAGCGGCCATCGAGGCCGCATGGGACAACCGCGACCAGATCACACCGGCCACCAAGGGCGAGACCCGCGAGGCCATCGAGGCGACACTCGATGCGCTCGACAGTGGCAAGTTGCGCGTGGCCGAACGCGGCGATGACCGCACATGGCATGTGAACCAATGGGCCAAGAAGGCGGTCCTCCTGGGCTTCCGTCTCAAGGACATGGAACATCAATCGGGCGGGCCGCAGGGTGGCGGCTGGTGGGACAAGGTGGACAGCAAGTTCGCGGGTTGGACCGATGCCGACTGGAAGGCCGGCGGCTTTCGCGCGGTGCCCAACTGCATCGTGCGGCGCTCGGCCTATATCGCGCCGGGCGTTGTGCTGATGCCCTCCTTCGTCAACCTCGGCGCCCATGTCGACGAGGGCACGATGGTCGACACATGGGCCACGGTCGGCTCTTGCGCGCAAATCGGCAAGGGGGTGCACCTGTCGGGTGGCGTCGGCATCGGCGGCGTTCTGGAGCCGATGCAGGCGGGCCCCACGATCATCGAGGACAATTGCTTCATCGGTGCGCGCTCCGAGGTGGTCGAAGGCGTGATCGTGCGCGAGGGATCGGTCCTCGGGATGGGCGTCTATATCGGCCAATCGACCAAGATCGTCGACCGCGAAACCGGTGAGGTCATGTATGGCGAAGTGCCGACGGGATCGGTCGTGGTATCAGGCTCGATGCCGTCGAAGAACGGGGTCAACCTCTATTGCGCCGTGATCGTGAAACGGGTCGACGAGAAAACCCGCGCAAAGACCTCGATCAACGAACTCCTGCGGGACTGAATGCTCCCTCTCAGGCCAGCATCAGCCTTGCCTCGAAGCTCTTCAGCGTCATCCGCGCGGTCGGGCCATACCCGATCGCCGGGGGCCTGCAAAGCTCGGGGAACAACCGGCGTATTTCTTCGCCGGTTTCCGCGTCGAAACTGTGCGCGGTCTCGCGCCCGGGATGATAGCTTTCACTCCAGAGCCCGTTGCCGCAGATCAGTTCATGACGGTCGAACAGCAGGTGAATGTATGTAACGGGTTGCCCGTCCCGGCGCCGCCGGATCGTCTCGTCATTGACGAGTTCCCTGGCCTTGACCAGAACCTCATGCGCCCCGAACAGCAATTCAGCCAAGGCCGAGCGTATGAGGATCCGGTGATTGGGCGACAGTTCCAATGCCTCATGCGTCCCCAGGGCGCCCGCCTCGAATGTGACTGGCGCGTCGCGATCCTCGGCGCGCCGCCTTGTCTGTCCGATCCACCGCACCGGCTGTGACCCGTGATCCAGCGTGAGCACCAGGTCGCCCGGTTCAAGCGTCTCGATCCTCACCGGCCCGACCGGCGTCTCGATCAGCGTTCCTGTCGTGAAACAGGGGACAGTGGTCAGGTTGACGAAGGCGACATCCGAATTTCCGGACTCATCCTCGACCGTATAGGAAAAGGTGCGTTCCTCCATGTCATTGTCTGCCGTTGCCAGGTTCAAACCGCCTGATGTCAGAGTGATCGCTTCGCCCGTGGTCAACATCACCGTATCGCCCACCGAGACCGGCTGGCCGTTGATCTCGGTGATCGTCAGGGTGCTGCCGGTGCTGCTCGTGTCATTGGCCAGAACGTCGAACTCGTCGCTATCGCCCGTGCGCAGTTCGACGTTGTCATCCCGGGCCACGAGGGCGGTCTGGATCGAATCTGCGGCAATCAGGAGATTGCTGTCGAAGGCCCCGTCACCGCCATCGGCAATCCCGATCTTGATCGCGTTCACTTCATTCGGATTCACCGGTGCCTTGAGGGTCAATGTCACCGTGAACCCGTCCATTTCGGTGTTGTAGGTCTCTCCGCTGGCGGGGTTGTCGATGTAGAGGTTCTCATTGCTCTGGTTGTTGATGTTGTTGATCGTGATATCGCCCGACCCGACGGCGAGAGCGGCCTGTTCTCCATTGACCCACACACCCACCGCATCATTGAAGCCGGAGTTGACGTATTCGAGGTATTCTTCCGACGAGAACACGACCTGCATGGTCAGTTCGCTGCCCTGTGGGATGAAATCGGCTTCGAAAATGGCCGCGTCATATGTTGTCTGTCCTGAAACGCTGCTCAGATCGCTGTCACCGGACTGCATATGATCGGTGCTGGTGCCGCTGCTGGTATTCGCATCACCGTCGCTGTTGGTGATGTCCGCTGCCTTGCCGGTCGACAGGATCACACCCGTGTCCGACGGTGTCACGCCGGGCGCAACGCTGTCGCCGGCGGTATAGACTCCCGAGGCCGACGCGGCCCCCGTGTAGGTGGCCGAAACCACGTTGATGCCATTGCCGAACATCTCGTCGGCCATGTCCAGGGCGGTCACCGATGTGTCAACCGGAAGTTCCGATGCCAATGCCATGCAATTTCTCCGACCGTTGCTTTGGTCAGTGAGTGTCCGGGAAGCGCCTTGAGATCCGGTTGATTGCCACCCTTGCAAGCGGTCGAAAAACCGAGATCTTGAGACAAATCCATGCCATCCTGTCCGGCCTGGATTGACGCTCGGGTTGCGAGCGGATAGTGCGATGCGCCATGGCAGCGCGCGAAAATCCATCCCGTCAACAGGTCTATACGCTCGTGGTCGAGATCGGCCGCAAGCTCGGAGACGGCTTGCCCGACGGCGCCACCGGCGCGGCGCTCATGGTCTTTGCGAGCGGCGTGGACGAGGCCGAGGCGGTGCGCGAAACGGTGGCGATACTCAAGCAGGCCGATACCGCGCCGCTCGATGTCACTGGATATGGCACGCTCGATGAACGGTTGGCCGAAGGGCATGAGATTTCAAAGGAAGAACATGCGCTGATGCAGCGGGCGCTGGACGAGAACGCGGTGATTGTGGCGCAGGTTACGCCGTTCTTTGAAGATGAAGGAGGAGTGGCGTGATGCCATCCGGCACGTGATGACGAAGATCGCGATCAATGGTTTCGGGCGGATCGGTCGGTCGATCCTGCGGATGTTGCTGACCAGCCGGGCGGACGAGGGGTTCGACCTGATCGCGATCAACGATATCGCACCCCTCGAGAGCTGTGCCTATCTGTTTGCCTATGACAGCGTTTTCGGCCCCTACCCGGGCGATGTGCACCACGACGCCGGCGCGATCATCGTGGACGGGCGGCGCATCCCGTTCCATTCGGTCGCGGATATTCGCGAGATTGACCTCGCCGGCGTCGATGTTCTTCTGGAATGCACCGGCGCCGGGGGCGGCCGAGCCGAGGTGGAACGTGGGCTTGAGGCCGGGGCAGGATCGGTGCTGATCTCGGGGCCGTCGGACGTTGCCGACGCAACCGTGGTGCTGGGCGCGAACGAGGGCGACCTGGGCGCGCATCGGATCGTGTCGAACGCCAGTTGCACGACCAACGCGCTGGCCCCGCTGCTCGCACTACTGGAGGCGCATTGGGGCGTGGAAAGCGGGCATATGACCACGGTGCATTGTTACACCGGCAGCCAGCCAACCGTCGACAAGCCCAAGGCCAACCTTGTGCGGTCACGTGCGGCGGCCCTGTCGATGGTGCCCACGACGACCAGTGCGGCGCGCCTCATCGGGGCGGTTCTGCCGAGGCTGGACGGGCGGATAGAAGCGCGGGCAGTGCGTGTTCCCACGGCGAGCGTCTCCTGCATCGACCTGACGGTTCAGACCCGCAAGCCGGTAAGCGTTGACGCGGTCAACACGGTTCTGGAACAGGCAGCGACCGACAATCCGGTGTTCGGCTGGATCACGCTGCCGCTGGTTTCGACCGACCTGCGCATGCGTCCCGAATCCATCGTGATGAGCGGGCGCGAGACAAGCGTGTCGGTGGGCGGCTTGCTGCGGGTCTTTGGCTGGTATGACAATGAATGGGGCTTTTCGAACCGGATGCTCGATGTGGCGGGCTTGATGGTTGCGCGCTGAACTTGCACGGCCGCGCGCGTGGCGACCTGAGATTTGAGTATTTTCACCAAGAGAGAACCCGATTTTCGAAACTGTTTTGAAAGTGATCCTTGGCAACACGCGCTTGGATTTGAACGCGCATGTCGGCATTCTGTGACAGAATCGGAGGAATGAATGGACGGGTTTCTGACAACGCATGTCCTTGATACCGCGCGGGGCTGTCCGGCGGCGGGGTTGAAGATCGCGCTTTACCGGATCGAGGGCGATGCGCGCGCGCAGGTGCGCACGCTGATCACGAACGAGGACGGGCGCACCGATTCGCCCATCCTGCCTTCCGAGGAATTCGAGCCCGGAGTTTACGAGCTTGTTTTTCACGCAGGGGATTACCTGCGCGCGAGTGGGCAGGCGGGCGATGGGCCGCTGTTTCTCGATCTGGTGCCGATCCGGTTCGGCATGAACGACGACTCGCATTACCACGTGCCACTCTTGCTGTCGCCTTTCGGGTATTCGACCTATCGTGGCAGTTGAAGCGCGGCAGCCATCCGCGTGGCCATGAAATCGAGAAAAAGCCGCATCTTGGGGTCCTGCCGGCGGCGGTGGGGGTAGAGTGCACCCAGCGTAACCGGCAGCGGCGGCGTCTGTTCGAGCACGGGGCAGAGCGCGCCGCTGGCGAGATGCTCTGCGACCTCGAACAGCGGCTTGAGGATGATCCCCTGCCCTTCGAGCGCCCAGTTGGTCAACACGTCGCCGTCATCGGATTCGAACGGGCCGGTGACGGCGAAGCGTTTGACCCCGTCGGGTGTTTCCAGCGGCCATTGAAATTCGGGCGCACCGGGATAGCGCAGGTTCAGGCAGTCATGCGCACCGGTAACAAGATCCTGCGGATTCAGGGGCGCGCCGCGCCGGTCGAGATAGGCGGGCGCGGCGCAGAGCAGGCGCGGGCAATCGGCGATCTTGCGAATCCTGAGGCTGCTGTCTTCGGGCTGGCCCAGGAAGAACACGATGTCGAGCCCTTCGGCGGTGAGGTCGAGCTTGCGATCCGACAGGCGCAGGCGGATGTTGATGAGCGGGTAGTCGCGTTTGAACGCGGGCACGAGCGGGGCGATCAGGCGGCGCCCGATCCCGAGCGGCGCGGCAACATGGATGGTGCCGCGCGGGTCGGCGGTGATCGAGGTGACGGCGGCTTCGGCCTCGGAGACGGCATCGAGAATCCGATGCGCGCCATCATAGAAGATTCGGCCCTGCTCGGTCGGGTTGAGCATGCGTGTCGTGCGCTGGAAAAGCCGCACGTTCAGATGTTCTTCGAGCGAGGAGATGCGGGCCGAGGCGACGGCAGGGGAAATGCGCTGATCCCGCGCCGCGGCGGACATCGAGCCAAGTTCATAGACCCGCACGAAGGTTCGGATATTGTCGAGATAGGACATGAGGCGCAAGTTTTTCCGGTTTTTTTGAAAGTGCTGGGATTATTTGGGTTGTTCAAGGGAAAAGCGGCATCCGCTAGGCTGCGCCGTGCAACGAGACAGGAGGACAGGCGATGTTCGAGATGGCGATCCTTTGGGATTGGGCGGGGTTTGCCGTTCGCTGGCTGCATGTGATCACGGCGATCGCATGGATCGGGTCATCTTTTTACTTCATCGCGCTCGATCTGGGATTGCGGCGCGAGGGGGATTTGCACGGCGCGGATGGCGAGGAATGGCAGGTGCATGGCGGCGGGTTCTATCACATCCGCAAGTACCTCGTCGCGCCCGAGGCGATGCCTGAGCACCTGACATGGTTCAAATGGGAGAGTTATTCGACCTGGCTTTCGGGCGCGGCACTTCTGATGATCGTCTATTGGGCGGGGGGCGAGCTTTACCTCATAGACCAGCACAAGGCGGACCTGACGCTCTGGCAGGGGATCGCGATCTCGGCGGCGTCGCTGGGGATCGGCTGGCTGGTCTATGACCTGCTGTGCAAGAGCGGGCTGGGCAACCGTCCCACGCTTCTCATGCTGCTGTTGTTCGCGCTGCTGGTCGCGATGGGCTGGGGGTTGAACCAGGTGTTCACCGGGCGCGCGATGATGCTGCACCTCGGGGCCTTTACCGCCACGATCATGACCGCCAACGTGTTCCTGATCATCATTCCCAACCAGCGGGTCGTGGTGGCCGATCTCAAGGCCGGGCGCAAGCCGGACCCGAAATACGGCAAGATCGCCAAGCTGCGTTCGACCCACAACAATTACCTGACCCTGCCGGTCATCTTCCTGATGCTGAGCAACCATTACCCGCTGGCATTCGCCGCCGAATACAACTGGGTGATCGCGGCGCTGGTCTTCCTGATGGGGGTGACGATCCGGCACTTCTTCAACTCGATGCATGCGCGCAAGGGGCTGCCGTGGTGGACATGGGCGGCGACCGTGGCGCTTTTCCTCGCGATTGTCTGGCTCTCGACGCTGGGCCAGGACGAGTTTGGCGTGGTGGAAGAGGCCGAAGCGCGTGAAATGACGGCAACGGAAGAACGCTTTGCCAGTGCCGAGGGGTTCGAGGATGTCACCTACATCGTGATGGGGCGCTGTTCGATGTGCCATGCGCGCGAAACGGCCTATGACGGGGTGCCACACGCGCCAAAGGGCGTTTTGCTGGAAACCCCGCAGGAGATCGCGGCGCAGGCGCGCGAGATTTACCTTCACTCCGGGCGGAGCACGGCGATGCCGCCGGCGAATGTCACCTGGATGGAAGACGAGGAGCGGGCGGCGATCGTGCGGTGGTATCGCGCCGCCGTCGGGGACCGGATTGCCCTAGCCGGGGAATAGCTCACGTGCCCGTTCGACGACGAAGTCGATGAACAGCCTGACCTTGGGATCCTGCAACTTGCGGTGGGGATAGAGGCAGGCAAATGTCGAGGGCATGGGCGGGGTATCTGGCAGAACCTCGCAGAGCGCGCCGGTCGCGAGATGGGTTTCGACATCGAAACGCGGCTTGTTGGCAATGCCGTGACCGGCCAGCGCCCAATCCGTCAGCACGTCGCCGTCATCGGCATCAAAACGCCCGGAGACGTCGAGTTTCAATGGCCCTTGTGGCGTTTGCAGGGTCCAGAAATATTCCGGGCTGCGCGGAAAGCGCAGCAACAGGCAATTGTGGTTGTCCAGCAGATCCTGCGGGTCCCGTGGTGTGCCGCGCCTGTCGAGATAGCCGGGCGAGGCGACGAGCGCACGCGGGCATGATGCGATCTTGCGCAGTTTCAGGGTGCTGTCCTGCAATTCGCCAAGGAAAAACGCAAGATCGAGCCGGTCTTCGAGCATGTCGATCTTGCGATCCGACAGGCGTAGCTGCACCTGAACGTCGGGAAAGGTGGTATTGAACTCGGGCACCATCGGCGCGATGACGCGCCGCCCGATACCAAGCGGGGCCGAGACCCGTACTGCGCCGCGGGGTGTTCCGGCAAAGCCCGCGACAACGGCCTCGGCCTCGTCGAGCGCCTCGATCACCCGGCGGGCATGGTCGTAAAACAGCCGCCCGGCTTCGGTCGGGCCGAGCTTGCGGGTCGTGCGATTGAAAAGCCGCACGCCTAGCCGTTTCTCCAACTCCTTGATGCGGTTCGAGGCCACCGCCGGGGTGAGGCGGAGGTCGCGCCCGCCTGCCGTGATCGACCCGAGTTCAACCACGCGCACGAAAACCTTGATACTCTCGACATAAGGCATGGCGCGCCCTCCTGACAGGATGGTAGCATCGACTGACCCTTTCGATTTTATACGTTTTCTTGAAAGTGTCCAAGGAAAGGCGTGGTTTAGAAGCGCAAGTCGGCGGCGTAGAGTCCGGGGCGGTTTGCACGCAAAACGCTAGATGAAGGATTGGACATGGCAATGGTGCGGCAAGAGATCCGGTTTCTTCTGAACGATGACGAGATGCATCTGGGCGGAGTGGGCGCGGGCGATACGCTTCTGGATTTCCTCAGGATCAGGCAAAGGCTGACGGGAACCAAGGAAGGCTGTGCCGAGGGCGATTGCGGCGCCTGCACGGTGCTGGTGGGCCGGCTGACCGGTGGCGGCTTGCGCTATGAGCCGGTGAATGCCTGTATCCGGCTTCTGGCCAGCCTGGACGGCTGTCACGTCGTGACGGTCGAGCATCTGCGCGGCGCGGATGGGGGCCTGCATCCGGTGCAACGCGCGATGGTGGAGCATCACGGCAGCCAATGCGGGTTCTGCACGCCGGGCATCGTGATGGCACTCTATGCGCTGTGGATGGAGACGCCGCGACCGAGCGAGACCGAAGTGGAAATCGCCCTTCAGGGCAACCTGTGCCGCTGCACCGGCTATGCGCCCATTGTCCGCGCGGCGCTGGCGGCGGCGGATCATGGCGGGCCGGATGGTGATATCCTCGTGACCGAGCGTGAGAGGGTCACGGCGGCTTTGACGGGCCTGCGCGATGGTGCACGGGTCGAGGTCGTGCGCGACGGGCAACGCGCGATCCTGCCCGCAGATGTCAATGATTTTGCCACAGCTTACGCGGCCGAGCCCGAGGCGACGGTGGTGGCGGGGGCCACGGATGTGGGGCTTTGGGTCACGAAATTCCTGCGCGACATCGGGCCGGCGATCCTGATCGGGCATTTGGACGGGCTGCAGCAGATCGAAGAATGCGAGGATGCGCTGACCATCGGCGCCGGGGTGAGCTACTCGCAAGCCGAGAAAGTGCTGCTCGACACCTTCCCGCATCTGCGCGAATACTGGCACCGGATCGCGGGCTGGCAGGTGCGCAACATGGGCACGATCGGCGGCAATATCGCCAACGGATCGCCCATAGGCGACCTGCCCCCCGTGCTGATCGCGCTGGGCGCACGGCTGGTGCTGCGGCATGGCGCGGCACGGCGCGACTTGCCGCTCGAGGCGTTCTTTCTCGACTATGGCAAGCAGGATTGCGCGCCGGGCGAGTTCGTCGAAAGCGTGGTGGTGCCGCGCCCGCAGCATGGCGTGTTGCATGGGGCATGGAAAATCTCGAAACGTCGTGACGAGGATATTTCCTCGGTCGCGGCGGGCTTTGCCGTGACGGTGGCGCAGGGCAGGATCACCGATGCGCGCATCGCCTTTGGAGGGATGGCGGGCGTTCCGAAACGCGCCAAGGCGGCCGAGGCGATGCTGATCGGCGCGCCGTTCGAAGGCGAGAGTTTCGTTCGGGCGGCGCAGACCCTGTCACAGGATTTCGCGCCGCTGAGCGATTGGCGGGCCAGCGCGGATTACCGGATGCGCGTGGCGCAGAACCTGTTCCAACGGTTCTGGGCGGTGCATGGTGACAATGGGCAAGCCGAATTGCAGAGGGTCGAAGCATGAGTATCAAGGGCGCAACCCATCAGGATCTGGCCCATGACAGTGCGGCCAAGCATGTCACCGGGCGGGCGGAATATACCGATGACATTCCCGAACCCGGTGGCACGCTCCATGCCTATCTGGGCCTGTCCGAGGTGGCGCATGGGCGGATCGTGGAAATGGACCTCTCCGAGGTTCTGGCCGCGCCGGGAGTGGTGGGGGTTCTGACCGCGGACGACATTCCCGGCGCCAATGACATCAGCCCGACGGGATTGGGCGACGACCCGGTTTTCCCGGAAGACTCGGTCGAGTTCCACGGCCAGCCGCTTTTCGCCGTGGTGGCCGAGAGCCGGGAGGCGGCACGCCGCGCGGCGACGCTGGCGCAGGTCGAGATCGCGCCGCTGGCCCACGTTCTCGACCCGGTTGGCGCCATCGAAGCGGGATACCCGGATGTCACCGCCCCGCTCAAGTTGGAGCGGGGGGATGTGGCGGGTGGGCTGGCGGGCTCGGCGCACCGGATCAAGGGGCGCATGGCGATCGGCGGGCAGGATCACATGTATCTCGAAGGGCATATCGCCTTTGCCATGCCCGGCGAGGACGACGATGTCGTGGTCTATTCCTCGACCCAGCATCCGAGCGAGGCGCAGCACATGGTGGCGCATGTCCTGGGCGTGCCATCGCATTCGGTGGTGGTCAACGTGCGGCGCATGGGCGGAGGTTTCGGCGGCAAGGAAACCCAGATGAACCTCTTTGCCGCGGTGGCGGCGCTTGCTGCGAAGAAGTGGAACCGACCGGTCAAGATCCGCCCCGACCGCGATCAGGACATGATCGCCACCGGCAAGCGGCACGATTTCGTGGCCGATTACGAGGTCGGGTTCGACGGTGAGGGGCGGATCGAAGCGGTCGAGGGTCTTTTCGCCGCGCGCTGCGGGTTTTCCGCCGACCTGTCGGGGCCGGTCACCGACCGGGCGCTGTTCCATGCCGACAACGCCTATTTCTATCCGCATGTGCGGCTCCGCTCGCGACCGATGAAGACCAACACCGTTTCCAATACCGCCTTCCGCGGCTTTGGTGGGCCGCAAGGCGTGATCGTGGCCGAGCGGATGATCGAGGAAATCGCCTATGCGCTGGGGCGCGACCCGCTCGAGATTCGCAAGGCGAATTTCTATCGCCCGGGTGGCGACGTGACGCCCTATCACCAGCAGGTCGAGGACAACATTCTTGAGCGTATCGTCGGTGAGCTGGAGGAGTCATCGCAGTATCAGGCACGGCGGCAGGCGATACGCGACGACAATGCCCGCAATGGCATCATCCGGCGGGGCATCGCCCTTACCCCGGTGAAGTTCGGCATCTCCTTTACCGCGACATGGTACAATCAGGCCGGTGCCCTTGTGCATGTCTACAGTGACGGGTCGATCATGCTCAACCACGGCGGTACCGAAATGGGGCAGGGCCTGAACATCAAGGTAGCGCAGGTGGTGGCCGAGGCGTTTCAGGTCGATATCGAGCGGGTCAAGATCACCCGCACCACGACCGAGAAAGTGCCCAACACGTCCGCCACCGCGGCCTCGTCGGGGTCCGACCTCAACGGCATGGCGGCGCTGGATGCATGCGAACAGATCAAGGCCCGGCTGGTGGATTTCGCCTGTGAGAGCCGGGACATCGTGGCGGATGAGGTGGCATTTCTGCCCGGGCGCGTGAAAATCGGGGCCGAGGAAATCGGCTTCGACGATTTCATCCGGCAGGCCTACATGGCGCGGGTGCAGCTTTCGGCGGCGGGGTTCTACAAGACGCCGAAAATTCACTGGGACCGCGCCAAGGGGCAGGGGCGTCCGTTCTATTACTTCGCCTATGGCGCGGCCTGTTCGGAGGTGTCGGTGGATACGCTCACCGGGGAATACCGGGTCGATCGGGTGGACATCCTGCATGATGTCGGGCGCTCGCTCAATCCGGCGGTCGACCGCGGCCAAGTCGAGGGCGGATTCATCCAGGGGATGGGCTGGCTCACCAGCGAGGAACTGTGGTGGGACGACGATGGCCGCCTGCGCACCCATGCGCCCTCGACCTACAAGATCCCGCTCGCCTCGGACCGGCCGCGCATCTTCAACGTGGCCCTGGCCGAATGGTCGCAGAATGCCGAGCGCACGATCAAACGGTCCAAGGCCGTGGGTGAGCCGCCCTTCATGCTGGGCATCTCGGTATTCGAGGCGATCTCGATGGCGGTGGCCAGCGTCGCGGGGTATCGCGAATGTCCCAGGCTCGAAGCGCCGGCAACGCCGGAGCGGGTGTTGATGGCAATCGAGAGGCTGAAACGGGAAAGATGAGCGATCTGGAAAGGTTTCTGGTAGGCCCTGAAGATGTCGTGCATGTCAAGGTGGCCCGGCTCCAAGGGTCGGGTCCGCGCGAGGCGGGGGCAGGCATGTTCGTGTCGCGCAAGGCGCAGCACGGCACGATTGGTGGCGGTCAACTGGAATACATGGCCATCGACCATGCCCGCCGGATGCTGGCCGACGGACAGGACAAAACCGAGATGCAGGTGACCCTTGGCCCCGAGAGCGGGCAATGCTGCGGCGGGCGGGTGTGGCTGGCGCTTGAGCGGCTCGACCGGGCAAGCCGGGTGCGCGTCATCGAAGCCGATGCGAGAGACCGGCAGGCCGACCCGCAGGTGATGATCTTTGGTGCCGGGCATGTCGGGCGCGCACTGGTGCATGTGCTCGCGGCGCTGCCGGTGCAAACCGTGCTGGTGGACACGCGCCCAGACGAGCTTTCGCGGGTCGATACCGCCTGTGACAAGCGGTTGGTGGCCTTGCCCGAAGCCGAGATCGACGGCTTGCGCCCCGGGGCGGCGGCAGTGATCGTCACGCATGATCATGCGTTGGATTTCCTGATCGCGGCCGAGGCTCTGAAAAGGCCTGGCTTGGCGTATGTCGGCATGATCGGCTCAAAAACGAAACGCGCGTCCTTTTCCGGCTGGCAGCGACGCAATGGGATCAGGGTAGATGAGCAGCGGTTGACCTGCCCGATGGCGGCGGAGCAGAAGGGCGACAAGCGCCCCGAGGTGATCGCGGTGCAGATCGCGGCAGAGGTCATGTCGAGATTGGGTCAATACCAAAGCATACGCGAAAGCATGGAGAGGCAAGAGTGAGCGAGCGGATCCTGCGCGGGCGCATCCTGAGCTTTCACCGCGAACCGGTGGGAGCCGGGGATGAGGATGCATTCACCTATCACGAGGATGGCGGGGTGTGGCTCCGCGACGGCATGATCGTCGGCTGCGGCACCTTCGACGCCGTATCAAAACGCGCCGGAACGCTCGACGTGATCGACCACCGGCCACACCTCATCCTGCCCGGCTTTATCGACCCGCATATCCATTTCCCGCAGGTGCAGGTGGTGGCAAGCTGGGGCGAACAGCTTCTCGACTGGCTGCGCGATTACACCTTTCCCGAAGAGATGCGCTTTGCCGATGCGGGTCACGCGGCACGGATGGCCGGGGCGTTCTTCGACCTGCTCACCGCGCATGGCACCACGACCGCCGTCGCCTATTGTGCGGCGCATCCGAATTCGGCCGAAGCATTCCTTGCCGAGGCGCATCGGCGCAACATGCGCATGGCGGGCGGCAAGGTCATGATGGACCGCAATGCGCCTGATGGCCTGATCGACACGGCGCAATCAGGCTATGACGACAGCAAGGCACTGATCGAGAAATGGCATGGGCGGGGGCGTCTGCACTATGCGATCACGCCGCGTTTCGCGATCACCTCGACACCCTCGCAACTGGCCGCCGCCGGGGCATTGCTGGCCGAACACCCCGATT
Source organism: Aquicoccus sp. (assembly GCF_041686535.1). Lineage (NCBI taxonomy): Bacteria > Pseudomonadati > Pseudomonadota > Alphaproteobacteria > Rhodobacterales > Paracoccaceae > Aquicoccus > Aquicoccus sp. Next base: position 16,688 of record NZ_JAWLDS010000016.1, read on the forward strand.
GCTACATGCAGACCCACCTGTCGGAAAACCACGACGAGATCGCAGAAACCCTGCGCCTCTACCCCGATGCGCGCGATTACCTTGATGTATACGATAGACATGGCCTGCTGGGCGAGAAGGCCCTCCTGGGCCATTGCATCCACCTTGAAGAGCGCGAGATCGCACGGCTGGCCGAGACCGGATCACGCCCGGTGTTCTGCCCGACCTCGAACCTGTTCCTGGGCAGCGGCCTCTTTGACGACGCGGGGCTGCGCGCACGCGGCATCGTGAACGCGATCGCAACCGACATTGGCGGCGGCACCAGTTTCTCGATGTTGCAGACCCTGAACGAAGGCTACAAGGTGCTGCAATTGCAGCGTCAACAGACCCATCCCTACCGTGCCTTTCACTGGATCACGCGCGGCAACGCCGTCGCTCTTGGGCTCGACGACCGGATCGGCACGCTGGACGAGGGCACCGAGGCGGATATGGTGGTGCTCGACGCCCGGGCGACGCCGGAAATGAAACTGCGACACGAGACGGTCGAAACGCTGGCCGAGGAGCTTTTCCTGTTGATGATCCTTGGCGATGACAGGGCGGTGGCGCAGACCTATGTGGCGGGCGAGCCGATGAAAGTGCCCGCCTGACGCCGGGCAAGGAGGACGGATGGACAAGCCGGATCTTGAAACGCTGATCGCCACGGCGCGGGGCGAGTTGCCCGCCGACATGGTGTTTCGGGGCGGTCGGGTGCTTGACGTCGTCACCGGCGAGATGATCGAGGGCGACGTGGCGATTGCCGGGTCGGTGATCGTCGGCGTGGGCGAGAGTTACGAGGCGCAGGAGGTCGTTGACGTGGCAGGGCTGACACTGGTGCCTGGGTTCATCGACACGCATCTGCATATCGAAAGCTCGCTGGTCACGCCCTATGAGTTCGACCGCTGCGTCGGCCCGCGCGGCGTCACCACGGCGATTTGCGACCCGCACGAGATTGCCAATGTGATCGGAATGCCGGGGATCGAGTATTTCCTCGAAGCGTCGCGCCACACCCTGATGGATATTCGCGTCAACCTGAGTTCCTGCGTGCCCTCGACCGAGATGGAGACGGCAGGCGCGCGCATCGGGGCCGGGGAATTGGCTGCGTTCAAGGATCATCCGCGGGTGATCGGACTGGCCGAGTTCATGAATTTCCCGGGCGTGATCCACCGCGACGCGCAAGCGATGGCCAAGCTGCACGCCTTCGAGGGGCGGCATATCGACGGGCATGCGCCGCGCCTGTCTGGACGCGATCTCAGTGCCTATGCCGCCGCGGGCATCCGTACCGAACACGAGGCGACCAGCGCCGAGGAAGCCCGCGAGAAACTGCGCAAGGGCTTGCGCGTCCTGATCCGCGAGGGATCGGTCAGCAAGGACATGCACGCGTTGGCGCCGATCCTCAATGACCTGACATCGGCCTATTGCTGCCTGTGCACCGATGATCGCAACCCGCTCGACATCGCCGAGCATGGGCATCTCGACTACATGATCCGAAGCCTGATCGGCTTGGGCATCTCGCCGCAGGCCGTCTATCGCGCGGCAAGCCTCTCGGCGGCCGAGGCGTTCGGCCTCAAGGATCGCGGCCAGATCGCGCCCGGCAAGCGCGCCGATATCGTGGCCGTCGAAAGCCTTGAGGAGTGCCGGGCCACGCTTGTCGTGTCCGGCGGCGTGATCCTCAGTGACGCGGCCTATTCCGCCCGCGAGGTGATCGCCCCTGTCGGGCGGCGCACGGTTCAGGCCCCGAAGGTCGGCGCCGTCGATTTCCGCACGACCGGCAACCGCGAAGAAACCGACGTGATCGGTATTCTCGAAGGCAAGATCATCACCGAACACCTGCACGAGAACATTGCAATCTTCGATGGTGACAAGCGCCCTGATCCCGTGCGCGATCTTGTCAAGATCGCCGTGATCGAACGCCATGGCCGCAACGGCAACATCGCCACGGGCTTCGTGAAGGGCTTTGGCCTCAAGGCCGGGGCAATTGCCTCGACCGTCTGCCACGATCACCACAATATCGCGGTGGTAGGCGCCGATTACGATGACATGGCGCTGGCCGCGAACCGCCTGGGCGAGATCGAGGGCGGGTTCGTCGTGGTGCGTGACGGGGCGATACTGGCCGAACTGGCCCTGCCGGTGGCCGGGCTGATGAGCCTTGAGCCCTTCGAGGTGGTGCGCGATACCCTGATCCCGCTGCGCGCGGCGGCGGCGGGCCTCGGCGTGGAATTGCAGGAACCCTTCCTGCAACTGGCTTTCCTTGCCCTGCCGGTGATCCCTGCTCTCAAGATCACGGACCGCGGCCTTGTCGATGTCGAACGGTTCGAGATCATTTCCTGACCTCTGGCCTCACCGTAAAAAGAAACGCCCCGGACATGATCCGGGGCGTTGCTCGCTGTCATCGGAATGGTGCGGGACCTATCAGTCCGCGGCTTCCTCTTTCGTGACCTCTTCACCGGTCTCCTGGTCGACGACTTTCATCGACAGGCGCACCTTGCCGCGGTCATCAAAGCCCAGCAGCTTGACCCAGACTTCCTGACCTTCCTTGAGAACATCCGACGGATGGTTCAGGCGGCGGTTCTCGATCTGGCTGACATGGACCAGCCCGTCACGCTTGCCAAAGAAGTTCACGAAGGCGCCGAAATCGACGATCTTTACCACCGTGCCCTTGTAGATGCCGCCCTCTTCGGGCTCGGCCACGATCGAATGGATCATGTCATAGGCTTTCTTGATGGCATCGCCGTTGGGCGACGCGATCTTGATGATGCCTTCGTCATTGATATCGACCTTGGCACCCGAGACCTCGACGATCTCGCGGATCACCTTGCCGCCCGAACCGATCACTTCGCGGATCTTGTCGGTCGGAATCTGCATGGTTTCGATGCGTGGTGCGTGGATGCTGAACTCGCCGACATCCGAAAGCGCCTTGTTCATCTCGCCCAGGATGTGCAACCGCCCATCCTTGGCCTGTGCCAGCGCCTTTTCCATGATCTCGGGCGTGATACCTGCGACCTTGATGTCCATCTGGAGGCTGGTGATGCCGTCTTCGGTCCCGGCCACCTTGAAATCCATGTCGCCGAGGTGATCCTCGTCGCCAAGAATATCGGTCAGGATGGCATAGGAGCCGTCCTCTTCCAGAACCAGACCCATCGCCACACCGGCCACCGGCGCCTTGAGCGGCACACCGGCATCCATCATCGACAGCGACCCGCCACAGACGGTGGCCATCGAGCTTGAGCCGTTCGACTCGGTGATCTCGGACACGAGGCGCAGGGTATAGGGAAAGTCCGTCGGCGCCGGCAGAACAGCCTGAAGCGCACGCCATGCCAGTTTTCCGTGACCGATCTCGCGACGGCCCGGAGGGCCAACGCGCCCCGCTTCACCCACCGAATAGGGCGGGAAGTTGTAATGCAGCAGGAAATTCGAGCGGAAATTCCCGGTCAGCGCATCAATGAACTGCTCGTCATCGCCGGTGCCCAGCGTGGTGACGACCAACCCTTGGGTTTCACCCCGGGTAAAGAGCGCCGAGCCGTGCGTCCGCGGCAGGAAGCCGGTTTCACAGACGATCGGGCGCACCTGGTCCAGCGGGCGGCCGTCGATCCGCTTGCCGTCCTTCACGACATTGCCGCGCAGGACAACGGATTCGAGCTTCTTGAGCGCCGCGCCAAGGTTCGGATCTTCAAGCTGCTCTTCGCTCAGAGCCGCCTTGATCGCTTCCTTGGCGGCCGAAACTGCGGCGGTGCGCTCCTGCTTGTCGAGGATCGCATAGGCGTCGCGCATCTGCGTCTCGCCCGCGGCCTTCACCACCTCGTAAAGCTCCGAGTAATCCGGCGGCTGGAAGTCGAACGGCTCTTTCGCGGCATCCTCGGCCAGGTCGATGATCAAGTCGATCACCGGCTGGATCTGCTCATGCGCGAAATTCACCGCGCCCAACATTTCGGATTCGCTCAGCTCATAGGCTTCGGACTCGACCATCATGACCGCGTCCTTGGTTCCTGCGACCACGAGGTCAAGCCGCTGCTCGGGCTTGTTTCGCAGATCGTGCATGTCCTCGACATCGGGGTTCAACACGTAGTCGCCATCGACATAGCCGACGCGGCAGGCCGCGATCGGGCCCATGAAGGGCACGCCCGAAATGGTCAATGCGGCAGAGGTCGCGATCATCGCCACCATGTCGGGATCGTTGACCAGATCGTGGCTCAGCACGGTGCACATGACCAGCGTTTCATGCTTGAAACCCGGCACGAAGAGCGGCCGGATCGGCCTGTCGATCAGCCGCGCGGTCAGGGTCTCTTTCTCGCTGGGGCGTGCCTCGCGCTTGAAGAACCCGCCCGGCACCTTGCCCGCGGCATAGTATTTTTCCTGGTAGTGAACCGTCAGCGGAAAGAAATCCAATCCGGGTTTGGGCTCCTTGGCAAAGGTCACGTTGGCCATGACGCTGGTTTCGCCCAGCGTTGCAATCACCGAACCATCTGCCTGACGGGCAACCTTGCCCGTTTCCAGTGTAAGCGTCTCATCGCCCCACTGCATGCTTTTCGTCGTAATATTGAACATCATCGTTTCCTGTCTGGAGGCACTCCCGGGCGTATCCCGGGTCCTCCGTTTTCAATGGCGGCCCCATTGCCGCCGACCTCTTCATCATCCCATGCGCCGAGGCCAGAGCGTCACGTCTCAGATGGGGCGCACTTACAGGATCATGGTCGATTTGAAAAGGCGGATGTTGGCACGTTCCCAACTTGCCGCCACAGGTGCGAACGCCGGTGCCTGTCACATTCGGCTTCCGGATGGCGCAATGGCCAAAGGTTAACCTGCACGAAAGCCGCCATCGCAAACGCCGTGTTAACCTGCCGAGATTCCGAGATCCCGGCAGCCGGATGTCAGCCGGGAGTCATACGCGGATCACCCCCCCGATTCGGGCCGCGTTAACCATCGGCGGAATGCCGCGCGTGGTGGCGTCTCAACCGCGCAAGACGCCGCCCGTGGACTTGGAAACCTTTTCGATGATTTTCGCGCCGACCGCCTCGATTTCCTTCTCGGTCAGGGTCTTGGCCTGCGGTTGAATCCGCACGGTGATGGCCAGGGACTTCTTGCCCTCGCCAAGGCTCCCACCGATGAACTCGTCAAAGACGCGCACGTTCTCGATCAGAGCCTTGTCGGCCCCCATCGCCGCGTTGACCAGCGCCTGCGCCTCGACTTCGGTGCCGACGACAAAGGCAAAATCACGCTCGACCGCTTGCAGATCGCTGGCCTCCAATGCGGGGCGCGTGGCATTCCGTTTGCGTGGTGCGGGCACCTCGTCGGGCCAGATGGTAAAGCCCACGGCCGGGCCTCTGACATCCAATTCTTTCAGTACTTTGGGATGAATTTCACCAAATATTCCAAGCACTTTCTTGGGGCCGAGACAGATTTTCCCGTGCCGTCCGGGGTGCCACCATGCCGGGCCGTCGCGCAGGATCTGCACCTTTGCGGGCGCGCCGATCGCGGCCAGCACCGCCTCGGCATCGGCCTTGGCGTCGTAGAGATCGACCATCCGCGACGCGCCATGCACGTCCTTGGGGCCGGTCCGTCCGACCAACAGGCCAGACACCTGCAAACGTTGCTCTTCAGGCTCGCCGCCGTGGAAGGCCGGGCCGACCTCGAAGAGGGCCAGATCATGAAACCCCCGCGCCTGGTTGCGGGCCGCGGCCTGCAACAGGGCGGGCAGCAGGTCGGGCCGCATATGGCTCATTTCCGACGAGATCGGATTGTCGAGCATGGTTGCATCCGTGCCCCCGCCGAACAGCGCCGCAGACGCCCGATCGATGAAGGAATAGGTCACGCATTCGTTGTAGCCTAGCGATGCACAGACCCGCCGCGCCGCCTGTTCGCGCCGCTGATGCAGCGACAATACCGGTTTCGGCACACCGACCTGCGTTCGGCGCATTGGGATTCCCTTAAGCTTCGTTAACGAAGCAATGCGTGCGACCTCCTCCACGAGGTCCGGCTCGCCCATCACGTCGGGCCGCCAACTCGGCACATGCGCCATGTTGCCCTCGAGCCGGAAGCCCAGCTTGGTCAGGGTCTGGCGCTGCTCGCTCTCGGGAATGTCCATGCCCACAAGGCTGATCACCCGCGCCGGGTCGAGCCTGTAAGCCCGGCTCACATCCGGCACCTCGCCCGCGACGACCACCTCCGACGGCGTGCCGCCGCACAGCTCGATGATCATCTGCGTGGCCAGCTCGATCGCGGGCATGTTGAACGCCGGGTCGATACCGCGCTCGTTACGATAGCGCGCATCGGAGTTGATCTTGAGTGCCCGGCCCGTATAGGCCACCTGCACATGATCCCACACCGCTGCTTCAAGGAAAACATCGGTGGTTTCCATGGTGCAGCCCGTTTCCAGTCCGCCCATGATTCCGGCAATGGATTCAACGCCTTGATCGTCGGCGATCACGATTTGCCCGTCGGAAAGCGTGTATTCTTTCTCATCCAGCGCCACCAGCTTTTCACCGTCCTTCGCCCGCCGGATACGCAGGTCGCCCGTCACCTTGGCGGCGTCGAACACATGCAGCGGGCGGTTCTGATCGAAGGTGAAAAAGTTGGTCACATCCACCAGTTTCGAGATCGGCCTGAGCCCGATCGCGCGCAGCCGGTCCTGCAACCATTGCGGGCTCGGCCCGTTCTCGACCCCCCGGATCAGGCGCCCGGCGAAGACGTGACAGCCATCGCGCGTGTCCTCGTCGATGGTCACGTTGATCGGGCTGGAGAATTCCCCCGCGATTTCAATCTCTTTCGCGGGTTTCAGCGTGCCCAGCCCCCGCGCCGCGAGGTCGCGCGCGATCCCCCGCACGCCCAGCGCGTCGGGCCGGTTCGGCGTGATCGCGATCTCGATGACCGGGTCGACCTTGGCCGGGTCATTCGCCGCCAGCCAGTCGATGAAGCGCTCGCCCACCTCGCCGCTGGGCAGTTCGATGATGCCGTCATGCTCTTCGGAAAGCTCCATCTCGCGCTCGGAGCACATCATCCCGTGGCTTTCCACGCCCCGGATCTTGCCCACGCTCAGCGTGGTGTCGATGCCGGGCACGTAATCGCCCGGCTTGGCGATCACCGCAATGATCCCTTCGCGCGCATTGGGGGCACCGCACACGATTTGCTTTACGCCCTCGTCGGTCTCCACCTGGCACAGGCGCAGCCGGTCCGCATCGGGGTGCTGCTCGGCCGATATGACCTTGCCCAGCGTGAAATTCCCGAGCTTGTCCAGCGGGTTGCTGATCTCTTCGACCTCAAGCCCGAGATCGGTCAGCGCCTCGGCGATTTCTTCGACCGACGCGGTGGTGTCGAGATGGTCCTTGAGCCAGGAGAGAGTGAATTTCATGTCCGGGTCTCCTCGAGGAGAGAAAGTTCAACGGTCGTGTAATGCGCAAGCATTGCGCCCGGCCCGAGGGTGTGGGCGATGGCGAACATCATGTCTGACATCACCTGCTCAACCCTCCGTGCAGGGTCGGCACGTCGAGGCTTGCAAAGCCGTAATGGCGCAGCCAGCGCAGGTCGGAATCAAAGAACGCCCGCAGGTCGGGGATGCCGTATTTCAGCATCGCGATCCGGTCGATCCCCATACCGAAGGCAAAGCCCTGATGCACCTCCGGGTCGATACCCCCGGCCCTGAGCACGTTGGGATGCACCATGCCGGAGCCAAGGATTTCCAGCCAGTCATCGCCTTCGCCGACCTTGAGTTGCCCACCTTCCCACGAACAGCGGATATCGACCTCGGCCGACGGCTCGGTGAACGGGAAATGCGAGGCGCGAAAGCGCAGTTCCACGTCATCGACCTCGAAAAAGGCTTTCACGAATTCTTCCAATGTCCACTTGAGGTTGGCCATGGAAATATCGGTGTCCAGCGCCAACCCCTCGACCTGGTGGAACATCGGCGTGTGGGTCTGGTCATAGTCGGCGCGATAGACGCGCCCCGGACAGATCACCCGGATCGGCGCGCCCTGCAATTCCATCGAGCGGATCTGAACCGGGCTGGTATGGGTGCGCAGCACATGCGGCGGGCGCTCGTCGCCCTCCGCGCGGTGCATGTAGAACGTGTCCATCTCGGCCCGTGCCGGGTGGTGGCCGGGAATGTTGAGCGCGTCGAAATTGTGCCAATCGCTTTCCACCTGCGGCCCCTCGGCCACGGCGAACCCCATGTCGGCAAAGATCGCCGTGACCTCTTCGGTCACTTGGCTGATCGGGTGGATCGTGCCCGCCCGGCGGGTTCGCCCGGGTAGGGTCACGTCAAGCCACTCACCGCGCAGACGCTCATCCAGTGCAGCATCTGCCAGCGCCTCGCGCTTGGCGGCAAGCGCCGAGTTGATCTCGTTTTTCAGTGCGTTGAGCTTTGGCCCCATCACCTGCCGCTCGTCCGGGGTCATCTTGCCCAACTCGCGCATTTTCAGGCTGATTTCTCCCTTCTTGCCCACCGCCTGCACCCGCAGATCCTCAAGCGTGGACTCGTCGTCCGCTTCGGCGATCAGCTTGATATACTTGTCTCTCAGATCGTCCATCCGACCCTCCGAATTCCGGTTGGCCCCTGCTAGCGAGTGCGCCACCCGAATGCAAGCGCGCGCCCCTTGTGTGCAAAGCGATTGATGCGCATCAGAGACCATGAGACAACGACGATGTATTGAAGAGGACGGGCCAAGTGCATAGGACAGCTCCCGCGATGACGGATAATCCCGCGAAGCCTTGGCTGGTTCTCGCGGGGCTCGCCCTTGGTGTCACTGTAACGAACGGGTTTGCGCGCTTTGCCTATGGCCTTCTTTTGCCTGCGATGAAATCCGAGCTTGACTGGAGCTATGCACAGGCAGGCTGGCTCAACACTGCAAATGCGCTGGGTTACGTGGTGGGGGCGATCCTGACCATGATCCTGATCCGGCAGGTGCGGCCCACGCATCTCTTTGCCTTCGGTCTTGTCACGACCACGTTGGCACTTCTGGTGACCGGGCTTGTCACAGCACTCTGGTGGCAGACACTGTGGCGCGTGCTGGCCGGTGTCTTTGGCGCGATGTCCTTCTCGACCGCGGGTACACTTGCTGCACAGCTTTTTCAGCGTGACCCAAGGCGTAACGCGCTGGCGATCGCGATCCTCTTCGGGTCAGGCGGCGGGCTCGGTATCGTTCTGTCCGGGGCGGCCCTGCCGATCCTTCTGGGCCAGCAGGGCTATGGTGCGTGGCCATGGGGTTGGGTGCTGATTGGCGGGACAAGCCTTCTTTTCCTGCCGCTGGGCCTCTGGTCGGCCACGCGCCTTCATGCACCGCGCAAGAGCGAGATCATAGCGATCCCCTTGCCTTTCCGGCGCATGCTGGGGGAGCTGGTCGGCTATGCCGCCTTCGGCATGGGCTATATCGTCTATCTCACCTTCCTGTCGGCCTGGCTGACCGAGCAGGAGGCGACGCCCCTGTTCATCGCAACGATCTGGGTCATCTTGGGCGGCTGCATCTTCGTTTCACCCATCCTCTGGCGGCCGGTTCTCGCGCGCTACGCCTCGGGGCGCCCGCTGGCCATGATCCTAGCCGGCATCGCACTTGGCTCGGCCCTGCCGGTGATCATGCCCGGGCCCGCGGCGCCTGTGATCTCGGCCATCATTTTCGGGCTGTGCGTTTTCATGCCCCCAGGTGCGGTGACGAGTTTCGCGCGCCAGAACCTGCCGCCCGAAAGCTGGGGAGCGGCGATCGGTTTCTTCACAGTGGTCTTTGCCATCGCACAGACCATCGGCCCCTATGCGGCGGGGGTGATCGGCGATCTTGCGGGTGATATCGGGTTCAGCCTATTGGTTGCCGCGGGCATTCTCATGTCGGGCGCGCTGCTGGCGCTCACGCAACGCCCGTTGGGTCACGACTGACCGTCGCCACTGTCAATCCGCCGCTTGAGTTCCAGCAGCCCGATCAACCCCGCATCACGCCGCGCCACCGGATCGACATCGCCCAACCCGGCAACAAGATCGTTCACACCCTCGATCAGCGTGTTGATCGTTTCGGGGTCGAGTTCCGGCTCACCCAAATCGGCCCAGCGCGCGGCCTGGGTCGGACCCAGATGCTCCATGTAGTGCCGGAAGCCGCCTGCGCCGCCGCCAAGGTGGTAGGTCAAATAGGGGCCCATCAAGGCCCAGCGCAGCCCCGGCCCGTTCATCAGTGCGCGGTCCACATCCTCGGCGCTGGCAATGCCTTCAGCGACGATATGAACCGCCTCGCGGAAGAGTGCAGAGGACAGCCGGTTCGCCACGTGCCCCACCACGTCGCGCTTCAATTCAACCACTTCGCGCCCGATGCTTTCATAGAACGCCCGCGCCGCACCCATTGCCTCCGCCTCGGTCTGCCGCCCCGGCACCAGTTCGACCAGCGGCACCAGATGCGGCGGGTTGAAGGGATGCGCCACCAAGATCCGTTCGGGGTTGTGCGCGCCTTGCTGAATATCGCTGGCCAGAAGCGATGAAGTGGATGAGGCGATCACCGTATCCGCCCGCGCGCCAGCCTCGATGCGCGATATGATCTCGCGTTTGACCTCAAGCCGGTCCGGTCCGCATTCCTGAATGAAATCCGCGTCTTTGCAGGCCCGGGCCGTATCGGAGGCAAAGCACAACCGGTCAAGCGGCAGATCGACACGCGCCGCGCCCAGCGCCACGAGATCGGGCCAGGCCCGCCCGACCTCATCCGTCAGCCGCGCCTCGAAACCCTCGGCCACGTCCTGCACCGTCACCTGAACGCCATGGGCCAGGAACAGCGCAGCCCAGCTTGCCCCGATCAGCCCACCACCGACAATCGTGATCGCCTCGATTTGCATTGCGTCCTCCTGACATGAAAAAACCCCGCGCTCGGAAACCGAACCGGGGTTTTCCTGAACTCTTGCGACCAGCCTTACGCCAGTGCAGCCTTCGCCTGATTGACGATGGCACCAAATGCGTCGGGCTCATGCACGGCAAGATCGGCCAGAACCTTGCGGTCGACCTCGATACCCGACTTGGTCAGGCCGTTGATGAAGCGCGAATAGGTGAGGCTTTCGTCATGCAGGCGCACCGCGGCATTGATCCGCTGAATCCAGAGGGCGCGGAAATTGCGCTTGCGGTTCTTGCGGTCGCGGGTCGCATACTGGTTGGCCTTGTCGACGGCCTGACGCGCCACCTTGAAGGTGTTCTTGCGGCGACCATAGTAACCCTTGGCCGCCTTGACGACCTTCTTGTGACGGGCGTGGGTGGTGGTTCCGCCCTTGACTCTCGACATCTCTCAAACCCTCCTTAACGATCGTACGGCATCATGCCCTTGACGATCTTTTCGTCGGGGGCGCTGAGCGTAGTTGTGCCGCGGGCGTTGCGGATGAATTTGTTGGTGCGCTTGATCATGCCGTGGCGTTTGCCAGCCTGGGCTGTCAGAACTCTGCCGGTGGCAGTGACCTTGAACCGCTTCTTGCAGCTCGACTTGGTCTTCATCTTGGGCATTTCCGTCTCCCTTTTCGGTCCGGTATTCACGCGACTCGGCATGCCACTCGGGCCGGCCACGCAGGTTGGAGAGGCGCCGTATACGTTGGCACACCCCGTTTGGCAAGGGGGGTATTGTCCGGATTCAATCTAGAAGACGTGCGATGACCTTGACAATGACATCGGGAATCTCGTCTACCCGGTAGCCTCCGGGTTTCTGCGTCACCGCATAGGCAACAAGCCCGCCCGCCACGACCATGACGATGGCGGCAATCCTGGGGGCTCTGCGGTCGGACAGTGCGGACACCATGGCCGGAACGGAAAACACCCCGATAATCAGACCGATGGTCAATGCCAGATCGTAATCCATGCCGAGAATCCTTATGATGATCTGCCCGGTCGGATGAGCCTATTCCGGATCGGAGGCAAAAATCAAACTTTCGTCGCATGGGGCAACGCGAAGGATATTCGTCGTTCCGGGAACATTGAAGGGCACCCCCGCGGTCACAACGATCTGGTCCTCGGTTCCGGCATAGCCATTTATCCGCGCTGCCCGCGCGGCATTTACCACCGCCTGTTTGAAGCGATGAAGTTCGCCCGTCATGATGCAGTTCGTGCCCCATGTCAGCGCCAGCCGCCGCGCTGTGCCGCGCAGGCTCGTCATTGCAATGATCGGGACACGCGGACGTTCCCGCGCGGTCAATAGCGCGGTCGTGCCCGACTCCGTGTAGCAGCAGATCACCTTGATATCCGTGGTTTCGGCAATCTCGCGTGCGGCAGCGACGATACCATCGGCGATGGTGTGACGTTCGGCTCGACGCGATGCTTCGATGACTTCGCGATAGGTGGGGTCGCTCTCGACCTCGACGGCGACGTTATTCATCGTCGTAACCGCCTCTACCGGATAGTGCCCGGCCGCCGATTCTGCCGACAGCATGATCGCATCCGCGCCCTCGTAAATAGCGGTGGCCACGTCCGACACCTCGGCCCGGGTCGGCATCGGGCTCTCTATCATCGATTCGAGCATCTGCGTTGCGACGATCACCGGTTTGGCCACTGCCCGGCAGCGGCGCACAAGGCGCTTTTGAATTGGTGGAACGTTCTGCACCGGCAATTCAACCCCGAGATCGCCGCGCGCGACCATGATCCCGTCGGACACCGCGAGGATCTCATCGAAACATTTCACCGCCGAGGGCTTTTCGATCTTCGACAATACTGCTGCGCGCCCATCGACCAACTTGCGTGCCTCGATTACGTCCTCTGGACGCTGCACGAAACTCAGCGCCAGCCAGTCGACCCCCAGATCGCAGACAAACTCCAGATCGTCATGATCCTTGTCGGACAGGGCGGCCAGTGGCAGCACTACGTCTGGCACGTTCACCCCCTTGCGGTTTGAAATCGTGCCACCCGTGATCACACTGCAGGCGGCGAAATCAGGACTGCAATCCTCAACCCGCAACCGTATCTTGCCGTCGTTGATCAAAAGATCGGACCCTGGTTCCAGGGCGGCAAAAATCTCGGGATGGGGCAGGCAGACGCGGGCCGAATCTCCCTCGCTCTCATCCAGATCAAGGCGAAACGCGGCCCCCTCCTTCAGCTCTTCTGACCCACGCAGGAAAGTTCCGACCCGCAGCTTGGGCCCCTGAAGATCGGCAAGGATGCCGATCGTGCTGTCCAGATCGCGCTCGATCTCGCGAATGATGCGGTATCTCTCGCGGATTTCGTCATGTGTGCCGTGACTCATGTTGAGACGGAATACATCCGCTCCAGCCTCATGAAGCGCTCGGATCATGTCATAGTCGTTCGATACCGGACCGAGTGTCGCCACGATCTTCACGTTTCTCAAACGTCTCATGCCTGCCTGCCCTTGAACCCTTCGCTCATGACCATAGCGGTTATCCCCGACTGCCGTCACCAGATCAAATTGCACTCTTCGCCATCCTGCCGTATCTGCCTTAAATCATGCGACAAGTAAAAGACATGGCGATGACATATCTACCGTTCGAAATCATTGGCGCGGACCGCCCCTCCCGATGGCTTGTGACCTGCGATCACGCCTCGAACTGCGTGCCGCCCTTCGTCAACGGTGGATCGCTGGGCCTGGCGCAAGGCGACATGGAACGCCACATCGCTTATGACGTAGGGGCTGCTGGTGTGGCCCGGGCTCTGGCCAAACAATTGGATGCGCCGGCGATCCTATCCAATTTCTCGCGCCTCGTGATCGACCCAAACCGAGGCGAGGATGACCCCACGCTGCTGATGCAACTTTATGACGGCACGGTCATTCCGGGCAATCGCAACACCGATGCCGCCGAGCGTGAACAGCGCCTCGATGCCTGTTATCGGCCCTATCACGACGGGATTGACCGGCTGGCCTCGCGGCGCGACGATACCGTGATCCTGTCGATCCATTCCTATACACCGCAACTGGCCGGGCGTCCGCCCCGCCCATGGCATATCGGTATCCTGCACGCCACCGATGATCGTCTGGCCCGTCCGCTCATGCGGCGCTTGCGCAACGAACCCGACCTGTGCATCGGTGAGAACCAACCTTATGGCGGCCACCTGCCCGGTGATGCGATCGACATGCATGCCATTGCGCATGGGCGGCTCAATGTGCTGGTCGAGTTCCGCAACGACCTTATTGATGACGAGGCCCATCAACACCTCTGGGCCAACCGGATTGCGCCCATCCTTCAAGCGGCGCTGTCAGATGCGGATCAACCGGTGCTGACCTGAGCGTCGTCACTTGGCGCTTGCCCCCAATGCGCCTGATATGATCGAATTCATCCGATAGGCCACAGCGCACCTTCGACGAATGTGGAGGAAGGAGACATACATGGACGACCAGACCCGCACCGAGATCGAGGCCGCCGCGTTCCGCCGCCTGCGTCAGCACCTGATGCAGGATCGACCCGACGTGCAGAACATCGACTTGATGAACCTTGCCGGGTTCTGCCGGAACTGCCTCAGCCGCTGGTATCAGGAGGCCGCCGCAGAACGCGGAATCGAAATGTCGAAAGACGAGGCCCGCGAAGTATATTACGGGATGTCATACGACACCTGGAAGGCACAGAACCAGTCCAAGGCAAGCCCCGAGAAACAGGCCGAATTCGAGACGGCATTCAAGGAAAACGTCCTCAAAGACAAGGGCTGACGCCATCTTCCTATGCGCCCGCCTTGCTTCAGACCGTTATTCGACCCTCAGATCGCAGATTTGAGGCTCTCGTCCAAATAGATCTCGCGCAGGCGCCGCGCCACTGGGCCCGGTTTGCCATCTCCCAGTGTTGTGCCGTCGATCTCGACTACCGGCAGCACAAACGCCGAGGCCGAGGTGACAAACCCTTCGTCGGCTTCTTTTGCTTCATCGAGGGTAAAAGACCGCTCCTCGACCTCCATCTGTGCCTCTCGGGCGAAACGCAACACGGCTGCGCGGGTGATGCCATGCAGGATGTCATTGGAAAGATGGCGCGTGATGATCTTGCCGTTCTTCACGATATAGGCATTGTTGCTGGTGCCTTCGGTCACGAACCCGTCCTTGACCATCCACGCATCGTCACATCCTGCCTTCTTGGCCATCATCTTGCCCATGGATGGATAAAGAAGCTGCACCGTCTTGATATCGCGGCGGCCCCAGCGGATATCTTCGATCGAAATAATCTTGATGCCGGTTTTTGCCGCCGGACTGTCGGCCAGCCCCGGCTTCGACTGGGTAAAGAGAACCAGTGTCGGCTTGACCTCCTCGGGATCGGGAAACACGAAATCGCGATCCCCGGCCGAACCGCGCGAAACCTGGAGATAGATCATCCCGTCGACGAGATCGTTGCGGCGCACCAGTTCACGGTGAATGTCCAGAAGATCGTCAAAAGCTTCGGGCTTTTGCATGTCCAACTCGGCCAGCGACCGTTCGAGCCGTGCAAGGTGGCCGTCAAAGTCGATGAGCTTGCCTTCCAGAACACTCGTTACCTCATAGACGCCATCTGCCATCAGGAACGACCGGTCGAAGATCGATACTTTCGCCTCATCTTCCGGCAGGTAGTCTCCGTTTACATATACGGTGCGGCTCATTTCACGTCTCCTCAGCCCCAAAGCTCGGCCATGGGCGGGTGCACCCCGGCGTCATCGAATGTCAATGCGTGGTCGCGGTCTTCCGCAAGAAGCAACGGCCCGTCAAGGTCGGTCACCATCGCGCCCTGTGCAACCAGCGTCGCGGGCGCCATGGCCAGACTCGACCCGACCATGCAGCCGACCATCACCTTGTAGCCCTCGGCCAGCGCCGCCTGTTTGAGCGCCAGCGCCTCGGTCAGCCCGCCGGTCTTGTCGAGCTTGATGTTCACCACGTCATACTTGCCCTTAAGCATGGGTAGCGATGCCCGGTCATGGGCGCTTTCATCGGCGCAGACCGGCACCGGGCGTTCCATGCCGGCCAGCGCCTCGTCCTCGCCCGCGGGCAAGGGTTGTTCGACCAGCGCCACGCCAAGCCGTACCAGATGCGGGGCGAGATCGGCATAAACCGCGGCTGACCAGCCTTCGTTGGCATCGACGATGATAGTCGATTTCTGCGCACCCGCCCGCACGGCCTCAAGCCGGGGCATGTCGTCGGAGGTGCCGAGCTTGATCTTCAATAGTGGGCGGAACGCGTTCTTTTCTGCCTGTTCACGCATCTTGTCGGGTGTATCAAGCGACAGGGTATAGGCCGTGATTTCGGGCCCCGGTGTGGGAAGCCCGGCCAGTTCCCAGACCCGTTTGCCCGCCTTCTTGGCCTCCAGATCCCACAAGGCGCAATCCACTGCATTTCGCGCTGCACCTGCGGGCAGGAGATCGGCCAGAGCGTCGCGCGTCACCGGACCCGACAGGGCTTCGATCTGCGCGGTCACGCTTTCCAGCGTTTCGCCGTAGCGCGCATATGGCACACATTCCCCCCGGCCCGAGATGAAGCCGTCCGATATCCGCACGGTCAGCACATTGGCCTCGATCCGCGATCCGCGCGAGATGGTGAAAGCCTGCGCGAGCTTGAAGCTCTCAGGGGTTACGGTGATCTGCACGGGAAAACCCTTTCATCTTGCTTAGGATACTCCCGCCGGGGGTGGCTCCTGGCGGGTGCAAATACCGATGGTTCAGATCTCGGCCAAGGCATCCACCAGCCGCCCGGCACCATGTCGGAAGGGATCAACTGCCGGAAGTCCCATGCGCGCCTCGACTTCGGCGAGATAGGCGGTGGCTTCGTCATTGCTCAGGTGCTGGGTGTTGACGGAAATTCCCACCACCTTGCATCCCGGGTTGGCCACCTGCGCCAGCGGCAGCGCCGTGTCGCGCAACGCTTCGAGCGTGGGCAATTGGTAATCGGGCAGGCCACGCATGTGGTCGCGGGTCGGCTCGTGGCACAGGATCAGTGCGTCAGGCTGCCCACCATGGATGAGCGCCAACGTGACGCCGGAGTAGCTCACATGAAAGAGCGAACCCTGTCCCTCGATCAGATCCCAGTGATCCGCATCATTGTCGGGTGTCAGCCATTCGATCGACCCGGCCATGAAATCCGCAATCACTGCATCGAGAGGCACGCCGTCACCGGTAATCAGGATGCCGGTCTGCCCGGTGGCGCGAAAGGTGGATTTCATCCCGCGATGCTTCATGTCGGCATCCATGGCCATCGCGGTATACATCTTGCCGACCGAGCAATCCGTGCCAACGGCAAGGCACCGTTTGCCGCTGCGTTTCACGCCACTGGCGATGGGATACTTTACTTCGGGCACCCGCACGTCATGCAGGGCACGACCACAGGCCTTGGCCACGGCGACCAGATCGGGCTCGTCGCGCAGCAGGTTGTGCAGGCCCGAAGCGAGGTCGAACCCTTCCTCCAGCGCCATGATCAGCACCTTTTTCCATGCCTGGCTGATCACGCCACCGCGGTTGGCGACGCCGATCACCAGCGTTTTCGCACCGGCGGCTTTCGCGTCAGCAAGGTCCATGTCGGGCAGGCCCATATCGGCCTTGCATCCTTCCATCCGGTATTGGCCAACCGCATTTTCGGGGCGCCAATCCTTGATGCCCTGGGCCACTTTGGCGGCGAGTTGGTCAGGCGCGTCGCCCAGAAACAACAGATATGGTGTCTTGATCATGCCCATGGCCCTCCAGTTCATGCCAGTATCCAATCGCAAAACAGTTGGGCAGAATCAATGAAATACATTTGCAACATGAACCTTCACCGCCCCGATATTCGAAGATTATTGCGCAATTTGTGAACAATTCGGTGAATTATTCGAAGTGATGCAAAAACAAGCAGGTTTGAAACCCTTCGGCATCATGGACGGTCAACGGATCCGGTTCGAATGACATCGGGGCTGGATGTCTTGAGATTCTGCAAGTGCAAAATGATCCTTGCAGCGCTGCTCGCAATTTTATATCGCTTTTCACGACCATGACGCAACATCCTTACAGACCGAAAGGCGCACCCCATGAGCTTTCGCATTCAACCAGCCGCACCGGCCCGTCCCAACCGCTGTCAACTCTTTGGCCCCGGCTCGAATGACAAGCTCTTCGAGAAGATGGCAGCGTCAGAAGCCGATGTCATAAACCTCGATCTTGAAGATTCCGTTGCCCCCTCGGACAAGAACGCCGCCCGGGCCAATGTGATCAGGGCGATCAACGGCGTCGATTGGGGCAAGAAGACGCTTTCGGTTCGGATCAACGGGCTCGACACGCCTTATTGGTACCGCGACGTTGTGGACCTGATGGAACAAGCCGGGCCACGGCTTGACCAGATCATGGTTCCAAAGGTGGGCTGCGCCGAGGATGTCTATGCGGTCGACGCGCTCGTGACCGGGATCGAGCGTGCAATGGGCCGCGAAAAGCCGGTCAGCTTCGAGGTGATCATCGAGAGTGCCGCGGGCATCGCCCATGTCGAAGCCATCGCCGCGTCCAGCCCCCGATTGCAGGCTATGTCATTGGGAGCGGCCGATTTTGCGGCCTCGATGGGGATGCAGACGACGGGGATCGGGGGGACGCAGGAGAATTATTACATGCTGCGCGAGGGACAGAAACACTGGCCCGATCCGTGGCACTGGGCGCAGGCGGCGATCGTTGCGGCCTGCCGCACGCATGGCGTCTTGCCGGTCGATGGGCCGTTCGGAGATTTCAGCGATGACGAGGGCTATATCGCGCAGGCACGGCGGTCGGCGACGCTGGGCATGGTCGGGAAATGGGCCATCCATCCCAAGCAGATTGCGCTTGCAAATCAGGTCTTTACGCCCTCGGAAGAGGCCGTGGCCGAGGCTCGTGAGATCCTTGCCGCGATGGAAGAAGCCAAGCGCACCGGCGCGGGCGCAACCGTCTACAAGGGCCGCCTGGTCGATATCGCCAGCATCAAGCAGGCCGAGGTGGTCGTGAAACAGGCCGAGCTGATCGCCAAGGGTTAACAGGGTTTTCGGCGAAAAATCGGGGGGTGACTCCCGGCTGCCACCCGGCTGACATCCGGCTGCCGGGTGGTTCGCATCAAGGGTTAACGCGCATTAAGTTAATGCAGCGTGCGTCGATCGAGAATTTCTCGGCAAGGTGAAGAGCAGGATCACGCCGGGCGCAGCCCGGTTTCGACCAGAAGCCCCTTGCGTTTGGCCTCGTAATAGTAGCCGCGGGCATACCACATCACCGCTGCGTCCTGATCGCCCTCGGCCACGAGGTAGGCGCCACGCAGGTATTTGACCGCGTATTTCAGGTTCGTGTCGGCATCGAGAAGGTCCGACGGCTTGCCCCGGAAACCCATGGTGCGGGCTGTCTGGGGCAGGATCTGCATCAGGCCGTAGTATGGCCCGTTACGCGCCCCGGGGCGGTGGGTGCTTTCGCGGATGATCTGGCGATGCACCAGTTTGCGGGGCACCTCGTAGTGATCGGCCCATTTGTTGATCAGGGCGCGTAGTTGGGGCGTCTCGTTGGGGTGAAGAGGCGGGTTGTAGCCGGCAGGGCCACGCCTGGTGGACACCGTCTCGCGCCGACCGCATGCGACAAGTGCCAACGGGGCGACGAGGAACAATCGGCGGGTGACGGGCATGTCGGCCTCATGGGTGAAAGCGTGTGCTTCATAGCGCAGTAAAGGCGCATCGGAAACCAGCCGACCCCGTTCTGGGCGGTTTGTCGCCGCTGGTCGCGCAATCCGATCTGTCGGCTCAGGCCCGCTCGTCCTTGGGCGAGCCGATTACCACATAGGTGGTCAGTGACTGAACCTGCGGCAACGTGCCAAGTACCTCGGTATGGAATGCCTTGTAGGCCGCAAGGTCCGCCGCCTCGACCCTGAGCAGGTATTCCACGGCGCCGGTCACGTTGTGACATTCACGAACTTCGGGGGCCCGTTCCATGGCCCGTTCAAACGCCTCTTGCGCGGGTTTGGTGTGCTGGCTGAGGCCAACGGTGATGTATGCCACGATGCCCACACCCATCTGGCCGGGATCGAGGATGGCGCGATACCCACGGATCACGCCCGCCTTTTCCAGCGCGACCACCCGGCGCAGGCATGCCGACGGCGAAAGGCCCACGCGTTCGGCCAGGTCAAGATTGCTGATCCGGCCATCTTGCGACAGGATGTGCAATATATGGTCGCTTATCGGGTCAGTTCGCATCAGAGATTGCAAAAATATTTCATATAATACGCAGTTTGCATCCTATGAGCTCTCAAGAGTCAATAATATTGTGTTCATGAGTCAAACCATGCTGTCCGCCTTCGTCCTTTTTGCGCTTGTCTCGTCGATCACGCCGGGGCCGAACAATCTCATGCTCATGGCGTCGGGCGCGAATTTCGGCTTTCGCCGGTCGATCCCGCACATGCTGGGAATCGGGATCGGGTTCGTCGTGATGGTTTTCCTTGTGGGGGCCGGGTTGATCCAGGTGTTCGACGCCTTTCCGCTCAGCTACACGCTGCTCAGGATCGGCAGTGTCGGCTATCTCTTGTGGCTGGCGTGGCGGATCGCCAACGCCGCCCCGCCCGAGGACGGCGCGGAACCCGGCGCGCATCCGCTGAGCTTTCTGCAGGCGGCGTTGTTCCAATGGGTGAATCCCAAAGCCTGGACCATGGCGCTCACCGCGGTGACGCTCTATGCGCCGGACCGGTCGATGGCCGCGATCGCGCTCGTCGCGCTGATCTTTGGTGCGGTCAACCTGCCATCGGTCAGCACATGGACGATACTGGGCCAGCAGATGCGCCGCATCCTGACCAACCCGGCGCGCCTGAGAGCGTTCAACCGGGCGATGGCGTTGTTGTTGGTGGCGACGCTTTACCCGGTGCTTCTTACCGCTGCGTGATGCGCCCGGCCGCGCGCACAAGAGTTGCATCGCGGCGCAGACGGGGCCATATAGCGCGGCAGTCACGCGTGGGAGTGTCCGGATGACCAATTACCTCGATTTCGAAAAACCCCTGGCCGAGATCGAAGGCAAGGCCGAAGAGCTGCGCGCCATGGCGCGGGCCAACGAGGAAATGGATGTCGAGGCAGAGGCCTCGGCGCTCGACAAGAAGGCACGCGAGCTTCTCGAGGATCTCTACACCAAGCTGACCCCGTGGCGGAAAGCGCAGGTCGCACGCCATCCGGACCGGCCGCATTGTCGGGACTACATCAAGGCACTGTTCACGGAATACACGCCGCTGGCCGGCGACCGGAATTTTGCCGATGACCATGCGGTTCTGGGTGGGCTGGCCCGGTTCGGCGATCAGCCGGTGATGGTGATCGGCCATGAGAAGGGCCATGACACCAGGTCCCGCATCCAGCACAATTTCGGCATGGCGCGGCCCGAAGGCTATCGCAAGGCGGTACGCCTGATGGATCTGGCGGACCGGTTCGGCCTTCCGGTGATCACGCTGGTGGATACGGCGGGTGCCTATCCCGGCAAGGGCGCGGAGGAGCGCGGCCAGTCCGAGGCGATTGCCCGCTCGACCGAGAAATGCCTTCAGATCGGTGTGCCGCTGGTCAGTGTCATCATCGGCGAGGGCGGATCGGGCGGCGCCGTGGCCTTTGCCACCGCCGACCGTGTGGCGATGCTCGAACATTCGATCTATTCTGTGATCTCGCCCGAGGGCTGCGCTTCGATCCTGTGGAAAGATTCCGAGAAGATGCGCGAGGCGGCCGAGGCGCTGCGCCTGACCGCGCAGGATCTCGAAAAGCTGGGTGTCACCGACCGGGTGATCCGCGAGCCCCTCGGCGGTGCGCATCGCGACCGCGATGCCACGATCACGGCCGTTGGAAAGACGATCGCCTCGATGCTGTCCGAGCTTGACGGGCGGACGGGCAAGAAGCTGGTCAAGGAGCGCCGGCGGCGCTACCTCGACCTGGGATCAAAGGGGCTTGCGGCCTGACGCATCCGCTGTGTTCCCTGCGTTGATGCGGCGCACCGCCAGCGTGGTCATCACCGGGCCGATCAGTTCGAACGCGACCGTGGCGCCGATGGTCAGCGTCAGGATCAGTTCGCCATAGTCGGGAAAACTTTGCGTGGCGATCAGCGCCATGCCCACCGCGACGCCCGCCTGCGGCAGGAGCGCGGCCCCCATCCAGCGGCATTCGCGCGGCGATACCCCGGCGAGCCGCCCGCCGATCCAGCCGCCCAGAACGCGGGTGAACCCGCGCAGGGCGATGAAAAGCAGGCCGATTCCGCCGATCCCGACAAACAGGGACAGATCGAGCTTGGCCCCCGCGAGGAGGAAGAACAGCATCATGAAGGGCCATTCCAGATGCTCGATCTCGTCAAAGGCGCGGTCATGGTGGCGCGCGAGGTTGGAAATGAGGGCCCCGGCCACCATACCCGCGACCAGGAAGGAAATACCCAGCCAGATCGCCAGACCGGCCGTCAGGCAGACGATTCCGAAGGCTTCGCTTTCAAGGGCTTCACCCGGTTTGAGCCGTCCGGTGAGATAGGCGGCGGGCAGGCCGACGAGCGTGCCCAGCGCGATTGCGCCACCCACCTCCCATGCGGCATGCCAAAGATGGGCCGCATCGCCCGCACCGTTGAGCGCGGCCGCCCCCGCCATCGCGAGGGAAAACGCCAGCAGCCCCCAGGCATCGTTGATCGCGACGATCCCGAGGATCACGTCGACGAAGGGCCCATCCGCGCCGGACTGGCGGATTGCGTCATGGGTCGCTTCCGGGGCGGTGGCAGTTGCGATCGCTCCCAGCACCAGCGCGACCGGAGTCGGCAGACCGGCAAGCCACAGTCCCACGCTCACCCCGGTAAAGGTGAGCACGACGATGACGAGCGACACCACGAGGATCTTGGCCCCGTGCCGGGCCAGGGTTTCGCGCCTGAGCGAATTGCCGAGCAGGAAGGCCACCATGGTCAGCGCCATGACCGACAGGAAATCGTAGAAAACCTGCATTTCGGCCGGGATGAGATCGAATCCCGATCCGCCCACGGCAATCCCGCACAGCAAGAGCAGCGTCACCCGGGGCAGCCGCGTGTGCCGGCCGAGCGAATCCGCGGCCAGTCCGATCAGGAAAAGCGCCCCCAGCGTGACCAGAACCGGCCCCAGATCCATCGCTTTACCCCTGAAGCATCTTCAAACCTTGCGTGACGTCCGAGCGCACCGCCAGCCGCAGCCCCGGCTCGTCCCCGGCCTTGAGCGCCGAGATCATCATACGGTGAAACTGTGGCACCTCCTTGCGCCTGAGCCGCCCGTAAAGCATCCGCATGGTTGGTCCGAGCTGGAGCCAGACGGTCTCGGCCATGGCCAGCATCGCGGGCGCCTGCGCACGCAGGTAGAGCGTGCGGTGAAACTCCAGGTTGGCGCGGATGTAGCCCACCGGGTCTTGCCGCGCGATGGCCTCGGCCAGTCCGGCATTGATGGTCTGCAACCGCTCGATCAGCGCCATATGCGCGCGCGGCAGGGCGCGGCTGGCCAGTTCGACCTCGATCAGGGCGCGCAGCGCGGCCAGTTCCTCGATTCGCTCGTTGCTGAGTTCGGGTGTCGAGACCCGCCCCGAGGCCGACATGGTCAGCGCCCCCTCGGCCACCAGCCGCCTGAGCGATTCGCGCGCCGGGGTCATCGACACGCCGAATTCGCGACCGATGCCGCGCAAGGTCAGCGCCTGACCCGGTGCCATGTCGCCATGCATGATGCGCGTGCGCAGCCCGCGATAGACGCGGTCATGGGCCGAAGGTGACGGGTCTGGACGGCTCTGGGTCAGCATGGCTTGCTTGTGATCACATTTTTCCAGAGCGTCAATCATTCTTGCATATCCGTTTGTCGCGCGTCTTGCGCGAACGCCGCCTCGGGTGCCATGCCGAGGCCGTTCGACCGACCGTGCATCGCAGGGAGAATGACCCCTCCGCTCAACCGGCGCACCGGGATTCGCGATCGGGTGTTCGGGACGCATGATTTTGCGTGCGGTGCTGGATTCAAGGCCCATGCGGGCGTATATGCCGGGTATGGAGATACGGTCGCAGGATATACCTTTCATGAAGATGCACGGCCTCGGCAACGATTTCGTCGTCGTGGATGAGCGCGGGTGCGCGCCGATGGTCGATGCGGATATCGCCGTGCGGATGGGGGACAGGCACCGTGGCATCGGCTTCGACCAGCTGGCGATCATGCGCGAAAGCACCACGGCCGATCTGCATCTGACATTCTTCAATGCCGATGGGTCACGCGCCGCGGCCTGCGGCAATGCCACGCGCTGTGTGGCGCGTTACGTGATGGATGAAACCGGGCAGGACGCCATGACGATTGCGACCGATCATGCCTTGTTGCATGTGCGCAGTGCGGATGACGGGCAGACCTCGGTCAACATGGGGCATGCCGACATTCGTTGGGACGAGATCCCCTTGGCGCGCGAGGTGGACACGTTGCAGCTTCCGATCGAGGGTGCGCCCGTGGCCACGTCGATGGGCAACCCGCATTGCACCTTTTTCGTCGAGGATTGCGAGGCCGTCGATCTGGAGTCGCGTGGCCCCGTGATGGAACACCACCCGCTGTTCCCCGAGCGCACGAATGTTCAATTCGCCCATGTCGAGGGCAGGAACCGGGTCCGGATGCGGGTGTGGGAGCGCGGGGCCGGTGTCACGCTTGCCTCGGGGTCGTCATCCTGTGCCACGGCACATGCGGCCTATCGGCTTGGGCTGGTGGAGCGAGAGGTGCGCGTGGAGCTTGATGGTGGATGTCTGGATATCCGGCTGGCCGATGACGGCATCTGGATGACCGGCCCGACGGCGCATGTCTTTGACGGGGTCTGGAGAGGCTGAGATGTCGGTATCGCCCAAGTTCCCCTTGCCGAAATTCACCACGCTCGGCTGTCGGCTCAACGCCTATGAAACCGAGGCGATGAAGGAGCTGGCCGCGCAGGCGGGGCTGGGCGATGCGGTGGTGGTCAACACCTGCGCCGTGACCGCCGAGGCCGTGCGCAAGGCACGGCAGGAGATTCGCCGCCTGCGCCGCGAGAACCCCGATGCGCGGGTGATCGTCACAGGCTGTGCCGCACAGATCGATCCCGCGAGCTTTGCCGCGATGGACGAGGTCGATGCCGTGATCGGCAACAGCGAGAAGATGCAGCCCGAGACATGGACCCGGCTCGCCCCCGATTTCACCGGCGAAACCGAACAGGTGGTCGTCGATGACATCATGAGCGTCACAGAAACCGCCGGTCACCTGATCGACGGGTTCGGCACCCGCTCGCGCGCCTATGTCCAGGTCCAGAACGGATGCGACCACCGCTGCACCTTCTGCATCATTCCCTATGGCCGTGGAAATTCGCGCTCCGTCCCGGCGGGCTTGGTGGTGGACCAGATCAAGCGGCTGGTGGACCGGGGCTATAACGAGGTGGTCCTGACCGGGGTAGATCTGACGTCATGGGGGGCCGACCTGCCTGCCGCGCCGCGGCTGGGTGACCTGGTGATGCGTATCCTCAATCTGGTGCCGGATCTTGCGCGTCTGCGGATCAGTTCGATCGATTCGATCGAGGTGGATGACAACCTGATGAACGCAATCGCGACCGAGCCGCGCCTGATGCCGCATCTGCATCTTTCGCTGCAACACGGGGATGACCTGATCCTCAAGCGGATGAAACGCCGGCATTTGCGCGATGATGCGATCCGATTTGCCGAAGAGGCCCGGCGCCTGCGCCCGGATATGACTTTCGGCGCCGATATCATCGCAGGCTTTCCGACCGAGAGTGAGACGCATTTTGCGAATTCGCTGAAGCTGGTCGAGGAGTGTTACCTGACCTGGTTGCACGTCTTTCCCTACAGCCCCCGCCCCGGTACCCCGGCGGCGCGGATGCCGCAGGTTCATGGGGCGGTGATCCGCGAACGCGCCGCGCGGCTGCGTGCCATGGGCGAGGCGGCGGTGGCCCGGCACCTCGACGAACAACAGGGCCGAACCCATCGCATCCTGATGGAAAATCCGCATATGGGGCGGACCGAGCAGTTCGCGGAAGTGGCGTTCCATGATCCTCAGCCAGAAGGCGAGATCGTGACCGCCGTGATCCGGGGTCAATCGGGGAACAGGTTGATGGCCTGAGGGCGGGCAGGTGCCGGGATTTTCATTCACTCCCACACAAGACGCACGGCAAGCGCCCCGAAGACAAGCGCGGTGATCCGGTTCAGCGTTCCCGAGGCCCGGCTGAGGATCGTGCGGAGAAACCCCGCCGTGGCGCCGTAGCTGGAGGTGATGACGAACCCTGTTGCAGCGAAGATGGCGCCGAGGATCAGGATCTGATGCCAGATCGGGCCTGCGGCGGGCGTGGTGAATTGTGGCAGTAGGGCGAGGATGAAAATCGCGACCTTCGGGTTGAGCATGTTGGTCAGGAAACCGCGTCTGAAGGCGGTGTAGAGACTGTTTTCACCGGTTCCATGCCCATTGTCCGGCGTTGCGCACCATGTCTTGACGGCAAGGAACAGAAGGTAGGCCGCCCCGAGCCAGCGGATCGCGTCATAGGCGACGGGGCTTGCGGCGATGAGCGCGGCAAGACCGAAAGCGGCCAGCACGGTATGGGCAAGCCCCCCGAGCGAGATGCCTGCGGCCGCGGCGATGCCCGCGCGTGGGCCCCCGGAGAGGCCCGATGCGGAGGCGAACATCACGTCTGACCCCGGCGTGAGATTGAGCAGGACGCCCGCGCCTGCAAAAGCGGCAATCGTGGCCGGGTCCATCGCGAGCAACGTATCCAGCAGAACGTGTCCCCCTTGAATGCGCCGCTGCCCGAAATGCGGTTGTCCGGGTCAGATCCGCTCGATGGCAATGGCGGTGCCTTCGCCGCCACCGATGCAGATCGCCGCGACGCCGCGTTTGAGGCTGCGCTTTTCCAGTGCGTTGAGAAGTGTGACCATGATGCGGGCCCCGGAGGCCCCGATCGGGTGGCCCAGCGCGCAGGCACCGCCATTGACGTTGACGATATCGCGCGGCAGACCGAGTTCACGCATGAACGCCATCGGGACGACCGCGAAGGCTTCGTTCACCTCCCACAGGTCGACATCGTTCTTGTCCCAGCCGATACGTTCGAGAAGTTTTCTTGCCGCGGGGATCGGTGCGGTGGGAAATTGTGAAGGGGCCTGTGCGTGGCTGGCATGGCCAAGGATACGGGCGCGGATGTTCATGCCCTGCGCTTCGGCATGGCCACGGTCGGCCAGCAAGAGCGCCGCGGCGCCGTCCGATATGGACGAGGAATTGGCCGCCGTTACGGTGCCATCCTTGCGGAACGCGGGTTTTAGCATCGGGATCTTCTCGGGCCGGGCCTTGCCGGGCTGCTCGTCGCGGGTGATGATTTCCTCGCCTGTGCGGGCATGGATGGTTACGGGCGTGATCTCGTCGTCGAAGGCGCCCGAGCGTTCGGCTTCGAGCGCATTGTCAAGCGAGCCGATGGCGTATTGATCCTGCGAGTCGCGCGTGAACTGGAACGCCTCGGCGCAGTCTTCGGCGAAGGTGCCCATCAGGCGGCCCTTGTCATAGGCGTCTTCGAGGCCGTCGAGGAACATGTGGTCCTTGACTTCCTGGTGGCCGATACGCGCACCGCTGCGCATCTTGGGGAGCAGGTAGGGGGCGTTCGACATCGACTCCATGCCCCCGGTGATCATCGTGGCGTTGTGACCGAGCGCGATCTGGTCAAAGCCCATCATCGCGGCCCGCATCCCCGAGCCGCACATCTTGTTGAGGGTGGTGGCGGGCACCTCTTCGCCAAGACCGGCATGAAACCCGGCCTGACGTGCCGGCGCCTGCCCCTGTCCGGCGGGCAGGACGCAGCCCATCAGCACTTCGTCGACGGAGTTCACGCCTGCGTCGGTCAACGCCGTGCGAATCGCGGCACCGCCAAGATCTGCGGCGGGAACGTCGTCGAATACGCCCTGGAATCCGCCCATGGGTGTGCGGGATGCACCTGTTATAACGACCTCTTTCATGATCTGCCTCCGATATCTTCGTGACATGCATACCGAATGGTAAGGATTGCGGTCTAGCCTGTTCTCGACATTTCGTAGTTCTACGCATCGGAGAAGCCATGAACATTGAGAGCAGCGGAAGCGGCGATCTTCAGATCGTGACAGTCAAAGAGGAACGGATCGACGCCGCGGTGGCCATCCGCTTCAAGGATCGCATGCGGGAATTGACGGCGAACGGGGCGCCGCATGTCGTTCTTGATCTGGGCGAGGTCGATTTCATGGATTCAAGTGGCCTCGGCGCAATCGTGGCGGCAATGAAGCAGTTGGGCGCGACGCGGCGCCTCGATCTCGCGGCGCTGCGGCCCAATGTCGAAAAGGTCTTTCGCCTGACCCGGATGGACAGCGTGTTTACCATTCACGACGATGTCGCGCGGGCGCAGGCGATCTATGCCGCTGGATGAGACCTGCCGGGCGGGACAGGTATGAGCCCCAAGGATATCCGGATGCCCGAGCCGTTTCGCCTTGCTTTTGCCAGCACCGAGCTTGCCGTTCGGGCCGCTCTGAACGAGCTGACGACGGCACTGTTCGTCGAGGGACATGATGATTCCGTGCGTAGCACGGTCGAAATCGTTCTGGGCGAGGTTCTCAACAACATCGTCGAACATGCGTATGGTACGGATCGGCAGGGCGAGATCGAGCTGTGTTGCGAGAGCGGACAGAACGCGCTCTGGGTCACGGTCTGTGATCGTGGCGCGCCGATGCCGGGGCTGCGCCTGCCCTCGGGGCGGCCTGTCGAACTCGACGGGGTGCGGGAAGATCTTCCCGAAGGGGGTTTCGGCTGGTTCCTGGTGCACAGTCTTGCCGAAAATCTGGACTATTGTCGCGCGGCCGGGCGGAACCGTTTGAGTTTTGCAGTGCCTTACGGGCATGGCCCCGATCCCGACAGGCGTGATCCTGTCCAAGATTAGTCTGAATCAAATCTCGAATTCGCCTCACTCGTCTCTCATTGCCGCCAGATTCCGGAGCGATAAGGAAAGGGTAGCTGCATATAGCTTCCCTCGGCGCCGGGCGTTAACAGCCCCCACCCAGTGTCCGGCGTCGAGGTTTCTCTTTCCTTCCTGCTGGATCAGCATGAACGCAACGGCCCGATTGGCATTCCTGCAATCGGGCCTTACTGTTGTCCGAACGCAGGACGAGGAGACAAGATATGCGCGATTTTCATTTCCCGGGGCGGTCGGCGGTTCTTGCCGAGAACGGAGTTTGCGCCACATCGCATCCGCT
The DNA here is from genome assembly GCF_041686535.1 of Aquicoccus sp. Classification (NCBI taxonomy): domain Bacteria; kingdom Pseudomonadati; phylum Pseudomonadota; class Alphaproteobacteria; order Rhodobacterales; family Paracoccaceae; genus Aquicoccus; species Aquicoccus sp. The sequence continues at coordinate 45,741 of NZ_JAWLDS010000016.1, forward strand.
GGCTGCAAAGGTGGCAGTGGATATCCTTGAACGGGGTGGAAATGCGATGGACGCCGCAATTGCGGGCGCGGTTCTGCTGGGAATTTGCGAGCCGCAGATGACGGGAATCGGCGGCGATTGTTTCGTTCTGTTCAAGCCCGCGGGACGGGAAGAGGTTCACGCCATCAACGGATCGGGCCGGGCGCCCGCGGCGGCCAGCGCGGCGGCGTTGCGCGACAAGGGCCATGCGACCGTGCCACTTTATGCACCCGAGGCGGTGACGATTCCGACGGCGATAGATGCGTTTTGCCGCTTGAGCGCGGATTGGGGCAAGATCGGGCTCGATGCGATACTCGCCCCGGCGATTCACTATGCCGAGAGAGGCGTTCCGATTGCTCCGCGCGTGGCCTTTGACATGCCGACCGCGGCCAAGGTGTTGCAGGGGCATGGGAAGACACATTTCCTGATCAACGGGGAGGTTCCCAAGGCCGGGCAGATCTTTGCCTCGCCCGCGCAGGCCGAGGTTCTGCGCCGGATCGCGAAGGGCGGGCGCGATGCCTTCTACACCGGCGAGGTGGCCGAGGACATGGTTGCCGCGCTGCGCGACCTGGGAGGGGTGCACACGCTGGAGGATTTCGCGGGTGCCGAGAGCTTCTACACTGAGGCTGTGAGCGGTGATTACAAGGGGACCGATCTTGTCGAGCATCCGCCGAACGGGCAGGGGGCCACGGCGATATTGATGCTCAATATCCTGGCGCAGTTCGATCTGGCCGGCATGGCGCCGTTCGGCGCGGCGCGCGCGCATGTCGAGGCGGAGGCGGCGAAGCTCGCCTATGATGCGCGCAACCGGTTCATTGCCGACCCGGACGGGACGGCGCGGCTGGACCATATGCTGAGCATGGAAACGGCGAAGAAGCTGGCCGCGCTGATCGACCCCAAGAAGGCAATGCAGGCCGCGGCGCCGGTGAGCGAGGTGGTTCACAGGGATACGGTCTATATCACCGTGGTCGACAAGGACCGGATGGCGGTCTCGTTCATCTATTCGATTTTCCATGGCTTCGGCTCGGGGATCGCAAGCGAGAAATTCGGCATCCTGATGCAGAACAGGGGCGCGGGCTTCACGCTGGAAGAAGGGCATCCCAACGAGCTGGCAGGCGGCAAGCGACCGATGCATACGATCATCCCGGGCATGCTGCGCCGGAACGGAAAGGTGATCATGCCCTTCGGCGTGATGGGTGGCGCCTATCAGCCCAACGGACATGCCCGCGTCGTCACCAGCATGGTTGATCACGGCATGGAATTGCAGGACGCGCTGGATGCGCCGCGCAGTTTTGCCGACCAGGGCGTGCTCAACGTCGAGAAGGGCTATTCGGACTCGGTGCGCGCCGAGCTGGCCGAATTGGGGCATGAGGTCGTTGTGCCCGAGGGACCGCTGGGTGGGGCGCAGGCGATCCTGATCCGCGACGACGGGATACTGGAAGGCGCGTCCGACCCGCGCAAGGACGGCATTGCACTGGGGTATTGAGAGATGGGCATCACACCGGTCAAGGACATGGTCGCCGAGGCCAAGAGAACGATCACTTCGCTCAGCACCGAGGAGGCCGCGCGGATGGTCGAGGCGGGCGAGGCGCTTTTGGTGGATATCCGCGATCCGCGAGAGTTGAGCCGTGACGGGCGTATCCCCGGCGCCTTTCATGCGCCGCGCGGGATGCTGGAATTCTGGATCGATCCGGAAAGCCCCTATCACAAGGAGGGACTGGCCACCGACAAGACGCTGGTTCTGTTCTGTGCCAGCGCGTGGCGGTCTGCGTTGTCTGCACAGACATTGCAGAACATGGGGGTCGAGAACGTCGCCGAGATGGAGGGTGGTTTCGCAGCCTGGAAGAAAGACGAACGCCCGATCGACCAGTAGGTCGGGCGTCATCCCGCACCCGTCTTCAATTCAGCTGGAAATGCAGCGGGTAATGCCCGTCCTCGAACGGCCCGAACAGGTCGGGGATGTCCGGGTGATCGACCGGCTCGCCGGAGTAATCTGCGACGAGGTTCTGTTCGCTGACATAGGCCACGTAGTAGCTCTGATCGTTTTCGGCGAGCAGGTGATAGAAGGGTTGTTCCTTGGCGGGGCGGCTGTCCTCGGGAATGGATTCATACCATTCCTCGCTGTTGTTGAACTCCGGGTCCACATCAAAGACAACCCCGCGAAACGGGTGTTTCTTGTGGCGGACAACCTGCCCGAGGTGATATTTCGCTCGTGTTCTTAACATCATGTTGCAGCCCCTACCGCCCGATCATAGGGCGTTCAAGGGGGTGTTGTCCATTTCGGGGCCGAGAAATCACCGGAAACAGTTTGTGAACCTCGATTTGACAGTGATCTCTAGCGTTTCGGCGATTCAAGACACCTGTCCCTGCGGCCCGGGGCGCGAAATCAGTTTATCCCGCACGAGAATTCCGTTAAAAGGACCGCAAAACACGATAAAAACATAGCGAGAGGCAGATGAGCAGACTTCTTCGCGGCTTGGTGATTCTGATCCTGCTAGGCAGTTGTGCCCCGCGGGACCGTTCGGCGCCGACATCTCTGGATAACGCATGCAACATCCTTGAGCAAAGGCCGCATTTCGTGCGTGCCTTTCGCGCGTCCGAGCGCAAATGGGGTGTTCCGGCGCATGTCCAGATGGCGACGCTCTATCAGGAAAGCAAATTCATCGGTGATGCGCGCACACCGTTTCGCTATGCGCTGGGGGTCATCCCGATGGGCCGGCAATCGAGCGCTTATGGTTATGCGCAGGCGCTTGACGGGACATGGAATGAATACAAGTCAGAGACCCGCAGCGCGCGCGCACGGCGTGACAAAATCAGGGATGCCGCCGATTTCATGGGCTGGTACATGGCCAAGACACGCGAGCGCAACGGTGTGGCCCTTTCGGATGCCCGAAACCAGTATCTGGCCTATCACGAAGGCCATACGGGTTTTGCCCGGGGCAGCTACAACCAAAAGGCCTGGCTGCTTCGGATCGCGGGTGAAGTGGATGCAAGAGCCAACATGTATCGTTCGCAGTTGGACACATGCCGGAAGTGGCGGTGATCAAGGCGGACCGCAGCGCATCAGGACAGAGGGCCGCTTCAGCGATCGGAGCGCCGGGTGTTCCGTTCGATGTCGAACAAGCGGAAGGGCAGGTCGCCGCCGGTCTCCAATTCGCGTAGAACGACGGTGGTGGACGAGCCGGAATCGTCATTGACGATCCATTGGCGCAACTCGACCGGGTCACCCGTGAACCTGAGCTGAATATTGCCATACTCGGGATGCTCGGGGTCTTGTGCGGTCACGGTGGTCGCGGTGCCGTCATAGGAATGGTCAACCACCATGTTGGCGCGGTCCAGATCGACCTTCTCCGCGAGGATTATCTTGAGTGGCGTCCGGTTCAGCGGATAGCTTTCCGGCCCCTGATTCGACTTTGGGTCGAAGATCGCGACCGCGCCGGCCGAGGCGAGCACGAGGGTCTTGTCGGGCGGGTCGTATTCGAAACGGATCTTGCCCGGGCGCGAGATATAGATCGTGCCGGTTGAAATCGTCTCGTCATCGTTGATCTGGGTGAACGCGCCCTGTGCGGTCTGCAATCCGTTGAGATACTCGGAGATCGCGGCCAGCGAAAGCTTCTCTGCCCAGGCCGGCGTCGCAAAGGCGATGGCCGTGGCGGAAGCGAGAACAAGCTGTTTCATGGTCATTTGCGGATACCTTTGATGCTGTACCGATGTCGTCTCTGCCGAGATAGTCACAGACTGCCGCAAACCCAACTGTTAGGCGATAACATGCTGGCAAGAGTGGGGGGATTGCGCCCACCCTACTGCTCGGGGACAAGGATTTCCCGTTTGCCGACATGGTTAGCCGAGGACACGACGCCCTCTTCTTCCATCTGCTCGACAAGCCGGGCAGCCTTGTTGTAGCCGATGGCCAGCTTGCGCTGAATGTAGGAGGTCGAGCATTTGCGATCCTTGATCGCGATCGCCACCGCCTGATCATAGAGCGCGTCCTCGCCGTCGGTATTGCCGCCGAGACCCAGCACCGCGTCGATGCCGTCCACCTTCTCGTCATCCGGGCCTTCGACCACGCCACCGACATAATCGGGTGGGCCGAAACCCTTGAGGTGGTTGACGATCTCCTCGACCTCCTCGTCGCTGACGAAGGGACCGTGGCAGCGGGTGATCTTGGCCCCGCCGGCCATGTAGAGCATGTCGCCCATGCCCAGGAGCTGCTCGGCGCCCATTTCGCCAAGGATGGTGCGGCTGTCGATCTTGGATGTCACCTGAAAGCTGATGCGGGTCGGGAAGTTGGCCTTGATCGTGCCGGTGATCACATCAACCGAGGGCCGCTGCGTCGCCATGATGATGTGTATGCCGGAGGCGCGCGCCATCTGCGCCAGCCGCTGGATGCAGGCTTCGATTTCCTTGCCGGCGACCATCATGAGGTCGGCCATCTCGTCGACTATGACGACGATATAGGGCATCTTTTCGGGGGCAAATTCCTCGGTCTCGAAGACGGGTTCGCCGGTCTCGTCGTCAAAACCGGTTTGCACGGTGCGCGAAAACATCTCGCCCTTGGCGAGCGCATCGGCGACACGGCTGTTATAGCCGTCGATGTTGCGCACGCCCATCTTGGACATCTTGCGATAGCGCTCTTCCATCTCGCCCACGACCCATTTGAGCGCGACCACCGCCTTCTTGGGGTCGGTCACGACGGGCGAGAGAAGATGGGGAATGCCGTCATAAACGCTGAGTTCCAGCATCTTGGGGTCGATCATGATCATCCGGCATTCTTCGGGCGTAAGCTTGTAGAGCAGCGACAGGATCATGGTGTTGATTGCCACCGACTTGCCTGACCCGGTGGTCCCCGCGATCAGCAGGTGGGGCATCTTGGCAAGGTTGGCGACGATCGGATCGCCGCCGATATCCTTGCCCAGGGCGAGCGGCAGCTTGTGGTTGCCGTCGCCATAATCGCGCGAGGACAGGATCTCGCGGAAATTGACCATTTCGCGGTTGTCGTTGGGCAGTTCGATCCCGATCACGCTGCGGCCCGGCACGGTCGAGACCCGGGCCGAGAGGGCCGACATCGAACGCGCGATGTCGTCGGCAAGACCGATCACGCGGCTGGCCTTGAGACCGGGTGCGGGTTCGAGTTCATACATTGTGACAACGGGTCCGGGACGGACACTCACGATCTCGCCCTTCACGCCGTAATCGTCGAGTACCGTTTCAAGCATCCGCGCGTTTTCCTCGAGCGCCTCGTCGGAAAGGTGATGGCGCTGGACTTGCTCGGGGCTTGTCAGGAGTGACAGTGGCGGAAGCTCATAGGATGGTTGCGGGTCGTCGAATTGCAAGGCGGGCTGTGCCTCGGCCCGGGCCCGCGTCGAGGGCTGGATCGGTTTGCGCTGCGGTTGCTGAACGACCTTGCGCGGCTGGGTGTTCGGAACGGACGCGCCGGCGAGGCCGGCATGATATGCAGGGGCGCTGGCCCCGGCAAGCGCCTCGTCGGCCTGGTCGAATCGGCTGGGTTCGGGCGAGGTCGCAACCGATGGTTCGGGTCTGTGGTTCGCGGTGGACAAGGGCGGCTCGGGCGGCAGGTCCACGGCGGGGCCGGACGTGAGGATGAGTGGATCGGGGCCGCGGCCACGCCCCTTGGTCAACGGTGCATGGGTTTCGGACTGGAATGCGGGATTCTGGCGGACCCGTGTCTTGATCACATCGGCGATGCGGGCGCGGATGCGGTCGTCACCGGGCGCCTCGGGGGCGGTTTCGAAATGCGGTTCGGATTCGACAAGCTCGGGCTCGGGCAACGTGGTGACGTCGGGCTCGGGCCGGCGAATGAGCCTTGATGCCTGAGACAGGAAGCCGGGTTTCCGGATCTCTTGCGCGGTGTTGAAGGATGGCTCGGCGTCGCGATCCATTGCCGGAAGGTTGGGCTGGTAGCTTGCCGAAGGGCGGTTTTGCGTCTCTTGCATGGCGGTCCAATCGGCGGCCTGCGCGGCTTTCTGCGCGCGGCGCTCGCGGCGCGCGCTGTTCCTGGCCTGGAGGTTTCGGGCTGTGGCGATGGCGCCGCGGGCGGTCTTGCCGAGCAGGGCCATCAGCCCTGCATAAAGCATGATCATGCCGATCAGCAGGAAGCGCAGGAAGTGACGCAATTCGGACCTGGTAAAGCCCAGCACGAAAGCTGCACCAAGCATGATCGCGATACCCAGAACGATCGACAAGAGCTTGAGCCCGAAGGTGGCCGATATGGGCAGAAGGGTCAGCAGGCTGCCTGCTGCGGTTTTGCCGAAGAGGCCGCCAAGCCCGAAAGAATGGGTCCATTCGGGGCCGGGAACAAGCGTTGCGGCGTAGATCGACAGGGTCGCGACCCAGATCGGGGCAAAGATTAGCCGACCCAGGGCCCGGTCGCTGCCGCGGTGCAGGGCCAGACGCAGACCCCAGGCGACCAACACGGCGGCGAGGCCCCAACTGCCGTGGCCCACGATCATGAACATCGGTGCGGCGACCGAGGCGCCAAAGCGGCCCATCCAGTTCTCGATCGGTGCGTCCGTGGCAGACATCCACCACGGATCGGAAGGCGCGTAGGACCAGAACATCGCGCCCGCGGCCAACCCGATGAGAATGAGCACGATACCAAGCAATTCCTTGCCGCGCTTCTCGATCGCTTCGGCCATGTTGCTGTCCAGCAGCGGGTCGCGTCCTCGTGCCTGATATGCCATATTTCCCTCGTTCTCAGCTGTAGATGCAGTCACGCAACCGGATGAGTGCGTGCTCCATTTCATCTTTTGGGGCCACCATTGCGGCCCGGACATAGCCTTTGCCCGGGTTGTGACCGTTCACATCACGTGCAAGATATGCGCCGGGCAAGACCCGGACGCCGGTTTCCTTCCACGCCTTGAGCGCGGCCGTCTCACCATCGTCGACCGGCAACCAGAGAAAGAACCCGGCCCCGGGGGCCTGGTAGCCCTGAATTCCCGACATTACCCTGTCGGCGATGATGTATTTTTCCTGATAGAGGCGGCGGTTCTCGGTCACATGCTCCTCATCGGCCCAGACACGCTCGGATACGATCTGGAGCGGCAGGGGAACCGGCGCGCCGGCATAGGCGCGCAATTGCTTGAGCCGGGCAACGGATTGCGGCCCGCCCGCGACAAAGCCCGAGCGCAGGCCGGGCAGGTTCGAGCGTTTGGAAAGCGAGTGAAACACCACGACCCGTTCCGGATCGGCCCCCATTTCGGCGGCGACTTCCATCGCGCTGGGCGGCGGTGTGTCACGGTAGATCTCGGAATAGCATTCGTCGGCGAAAATCTGGAAGTCGAACTGTTCGGCCAGCCCGATCAACTCGCGCAGATAGGCGCGGTCGGCGATGGCACCCTGTGGGTTCGAGGGTGAGCAGATATAGGCCGCGGCCACCCGGTTGAGCATATCGGTGGGCAACCCCGAATAATCGGGCAGGTATCCGGTGGTGCGGGTCGCCGGCACCATAACGGGCTGGGCATCCACCGAAATCGCGCCGATCATGTAGACTTGGTAGAACGGGTTGGGCAGCAGGATCAGCGGCTGATCGCCCCGCACCTTCTCGGGGACAAGCGCCATGCAGGCGTTATAGAGCCCTTCGCGGGTGCCGTTCAGAACCATGACCTGGGTCTCGGAGTCGGTCTTTACGCCGAACCGGCGTTTCAACCAGCCCGAGATTGCGCCGCGCAAACCCGGCGTGCCGTCATTGGGCGGATAGGAATTGAAGCCGGCGGCATTGTCGAAAATGACGCCCGGCACCCAGTCGGGAAAGGGATGTTTCGGCTCTCCGATGGTCATATGCGCCACATCGCCGCCCGGCTGGTGATGATCCAGCAAGGCGCGCAGGCGCGGGAATGCATATTCCGGCAGGTTCGAGAACCGATCGGGAAACATGGGTGTACTGCTTTTTCTGCCTCAGGGCCGGGGTCATGATCGCCCCGTTTGAGAGCATGTTACCCAAGCGGCACGGCTACGTCCAGAAATTCGCACGTCGGCAGAGGTGGTTGTGGCATTTAGGCCAATACCTTCTCGGCACCTGCTGCCACGCGCAAAAGGGCTTCTTCGCCAAAGGCTTTGCCCATGAGGGTGACCCCGCAGGAAGGCGTGCCGGTGGGCAGGGTGACGGCCGAAACACCCAGCATGTTGCCGATCCGCGTATTACGCAGTGTCAGGAGGTTTTCGGTCACGTAATAGCCGTGATCGCGCATCAGGCGATCGACCTTGGGGGGCAGGTTGGGCGCCGAGGGAATGATGACCGCATCATACCCCGCAACCCGGGCAGCCCATTCTGCGCGAGCGGCGTCAATGACGTGCCAGGCCCGGACATAATCGGCCGCTGCATGATCACGCCCCGAGCGGAAGCGTTCGAGAATCTGCGGGAACATCTTGTCCGGTGCGGTTTCGATCAGATCACCCCATGTACCCCAGGCTTCGGATGTGAAGGTGACAGCCGATTGATCCATGGCGCGGGCGACCTCGGGTGCCTCGAACCGTTCCACCACCGCACCGGCATCGCTCAGCCGGTCCATGGCCTCTTTGTAGGCCGCCATCGGCCTGTCCCGCACATCGTCGAGAGCCACGGTCTGCAACACCCCGATCCGCGCGCCGCGAATCGTCGTCCCGGCAAGGTCGGCGGCCTTTCCGCCTTCCAGCGCACCCAGCATCAATGCGCAATCCTCGACCGACCGGGCCAGCGGCCCGATGGTGTCAAACTTGGCGCAGAGGGGCACCACACCCGCGATCGAAAGCCGTCCGGCCGTCGTCTTGAGCCCCACAAGGTCGTTCCAGGCGCTGGGGACGCGCACCGACCCGCCCGTGTCTGATCCGATCCCGCACGGCGCGAGGCCGAATGCGACAGACGCGGCGGCGCCCGAGGATGATCCACCCGGCACTGCGCCGGGGTCGTTCACGTTCGGCGGGGTGGCGGTGACCGGGTTCAGACCCAGGCCCGAGAAAGCCAGTTCCGACATGTGCGTCTTGCCCAGGCAGACCGTTCCGGCCAGCGTCGCGTTTTGCAGGACCCAGGCATCGGTTTCCGGCACCCGCCCTTCAAGCAACGCTGATCCGGCCTCGGTCACGACGCCGGCCGTGTCGAACAGGTCTTTCCAACTGACTGGCACGCCGTCGAGAGGGCCCCGGCGTTGCCCGGCCCGGGCGCGCTTGGACGCGGCCTCGGCCTCGGCCATGGCGCGGCTTTCGGTCAGGCGGGCATAGATGCGGTCACGATGTGCATGGTTCTTTATGGCCGAAAGATAGGTTTCGGTGAGGGTGATGGGGTCAATCTCGCCCGCTGCGATTCCACGCCCCAGATCGCCCATGCTCATCCACAACCAGTCTTTCATCGCGCCTGCCCTTCATCTTGCCCTGAAATACTCCCGCCGGAGGCATCCGCACTCGCGGCATGTGCTCACGCTAGCGGCGATCTGTGCCATGGACAATCCCGGACGAATGACCACATTTAGGGGCATGGAAGAGACACGAGACATCCTGATCGTCGGTGGCGGGCTCAATGGTCCGGCTCTGGCTTTGGCGCTGGCCCGCAAGGGGTTTTCCGTGACCGTGGTGGATGCGCTGCCCGAGATGGTGCGCAAGAACGCGGCGTTCGATGGGCGGGCCTATGCGTTGGCGTTGGCCTCGCAGCGGCTTCTGACGCGAATCGGCATATGGGAGCGGGTTGTCGAGAACAGCCAGCCGATGCACGAGATCAAGGCCAGTGACGGGCGCGCCGGAGAAGGGCCTGCGCCGTTCTTCCTTCATTTCCAATCGGCCGAGATCGAGGAAGGGCCGATGGGTCACATGCTGGAGGATCGCTATCTCAGGCGGGCCTTTCTCGATGCGATGCGCGAAGAGCCCGGCATTCGCCAGGTCGAGGACCGCGTGATCGCGCAGGAGGTGGATGCAAGTGGCGTGAGCCTGCGGCTGGAAAGCGGGCAGACGTTGCGCGGGCGGTTGCTGATTGGGTGCGATGGGCGCGAGTCGGGCACGGCGCGGCGCGCGGGCATTCGTCGAACCGGGTGGGATTACGGGCAGACCGCGCTGGTTTGTGCGATTGAGCATGAAAAGCCGCATCACGGGATCGCGCATCAGTTCTTCATGCCGCCCGGGCCTTTGGCGATCCTGCCGTTGCCGGGCAACGTGTCGTCCATCGTCTGGTCCGAGACCAATGACAGCGCAGCCGCGATCAATGCCCTGTCGGACAAGGATTACCTTGACATCTTGCGCCCGCGTTTCGGCGATTTCCTTGGTCGGATCAGCCTCGAGGGCAAGCGCTTTGCCTATCCGCTGAAGTTGACCATCGCCAACCGGTTCGTGGGTGAACGCCTGACGCTCATCGGCGATGCGGCGCACGGGCTGCACCCGATTGCGGGGCAGGGCCTTAACGCCGGGCTGCGTGACGTTGGGGCACTGGTGGATGTTCTGGGACATGCCGCGCGACGGGGTGAGGATTTCGCCTCGCCGCTCGTGCTGGACCGCTATCAGGAATGGCGCCGGTTCGACGTAGCCACGCTGGCGATGGCGACAGATGTAACGAACAAGCTGTTTTCCAACGACAATCCGGTTCTGCGCGTGGCGCGTGACCTGGGCATGGGAGTGGTGGATGCCATGCCCGGACTTCGCCGTGGTTTCCTGCGCGAAGCGGCCGGCCTGACCGGAGAATTGCCTGAATTGATGCGTTGAGTTCCAGGTCGTTGCGCCCTAAG
>NZ_JAWLDS010000017.1:0-53083 GCF_041686535.1 Aquicoccus sp.
GGACCAGACAAGGGGCACAAGCCGAGCGCCCGGCCCTCCCCCCTTGATCCCGCGCCCATATCCCGCAAGGGTTGCGATGGTGCAGGTGAAAGGGTGCGCGTCATGGACCAGACCACGGTCACATTGCCGATCAGCGAACAGGCCCTTTGGGTCATCCTGTCGGCCATCGGGCTTGCGGCGCTGACCGGCCTCCTCTGGCTCACCTTGAACGAGCAGGACCGCAAGACCGAACGCGACCCCCTGTCATTGCTCACCGCCTTCGGCTGGGTGCTGCTGCCGGTCTGGCTCGTGATCTTCGTCGCGACGCTCTGGCAGGTCTGGCTCGTCGTGATCGGCGGGACAGGCACCCTCTCCGATTCAACCAGCCTCGGCACAGGCGCCCTCATCGCCGCCCTTCTCGGCGCCCCTTTCGTGATCTGGGGCACGGTGCTGAAACACCAGACCGTGCGCTACCAGAAAGAGGGGCACATCACCGACCGGATCACATCGGCGGTGGAACAGTTGGGAGCGGAGAAGACCGTCAAGAAGGACGGCGACGAAACCACCAAACCCAATATCGAGGTCCGCATCGGCGCGATCCTGTCGCTGGAACGCATCGCACAGGATTCGACCACCCATGACAACGGCCGCGACCATGTGCGGGTGATGGAAATCCTCTGCGCCTATGTGCGGGAAAATGCCCCCGCGAGCAAAGCACCGGATCTTCCATTTCCTCAAGAATGCAAACAAGATACTATTGATGAAAAAAGAAAATCTACGCCAAGCTGGATCACAAACGAGTTCACTCTGCGGACTGACGTCCAACTCGCACTTTCAGTAATTGGCCGCCGAACGCGACAGCAAGTGAAAGTTGAAAGAAATCATCCAACGCAAGATGGCACAGGGTATCGACTTGATCTTTCTAGGACAAATTTGCGGTATGCTGATTTCCAATACCTAGATTTTGAAAGAACAAATTTTTTCCGCAGTCAAATGCAAGCAATATTTTGCAAAAGTGCCAATTTTTCAGGTGCCAACTTTGTATACTGTGAGCTAACCGGAGCAAACGCTGCGAACGCCAATTTCTCAAACGCAAGGATTGAATCTGCTGACCTATCGCACGCTACTCTAAGAGAAGCGGATTTATTAGATTGCAAGATATCACACACGCACTTCGTGCGAGCAAATTTACAAGGGTCCAGGATACGATTTTGTAATAATGTAGACAATCGAGAGGTCAATAGGGCGTTCTTTGTTGATTGCGACCTAAGATGCGCACTGATTCAAGGCGATCTGCTTGGCGTTGTCATCAAGCTTGAACCCTTGCCTGATGAGACAATACCTCGTGGTATAATCGCCGCCGCATTTAGAAGCGCCCGTGTGGGAGCAACGCGCCAGTTTCTCGATCGCCTCCTCAATGAGACCGCCATTCCAAACGATTGGCTTCACAAGGCTTTCGGCGATGCCAGCGTCACCCTACCCCAGGGCATCGACCGCCCCGCGCATTGGCCCGACTGGGAGCTCCCTCACACCGGCGAACACGCCTTCCACACCGAATGGCGCAAATGGCAAGCCAACCCCTCCAACTACACCCCACCCCCCAAACCCACCGACTGACCCCCATCACACTCCCGTGATCCCGTGATCCGTTTCCCCCGGCCCGCGTAACCTGTTCAGTGTGGCCGCACGAGAGACGACAAAGCAATTCACTCTGACACGAGGAGGTCTTCATGACCCGTTTCACTACCCTTATCGCCGCTTCCGCAACAGCCGTTGCGGCGCTTGGCGCTGCCGTGCCGGCTCTGGCCGACAATCACGGGATGAAAAAGAACATCGTCGAGACGGCAGCCGATGACGAGCGTTTCTCGACGCTCGTTGCCGCCGTCACCGCCGCCGACCTGGTCGAGACGCTTTCGGGCGAAGGTCCGTTCACCGTCTTCGCCCCGGTCAATGACGCCTTTGACGCGCTGCCCGAAGGCACCGTCGAGGGGCTGCTCGAACCCGAGGCCAAGGGCGACCTGACCAACGTGCTGCTCTATCACGTCGTGCCGGGCGAAGTCATGTCGGGCGACATCCCCGAGGGCACCATGGGTGCGGGTACCGCGCTCGAAGGCGCCGACCTCTGCGTGACCAGCGGCGAGGGCGTGATGCTCGACGACGGCACGGGCGCGATGGCCAATGTCATCATCGCCGACATCGAGGCCAGCAACGGCGTGATCCACGTCGTGGACAAGGTTCTCATGCCGGGCAACAACCCCGAGTGTTGATCACGCGCTGATCAACCCGGATCTCGCTCACGCGGCGAGAGACCCCGCCCTACCCAAGGGGCGGGGTTTTCCTTTGCCGAGGACCGGCTGGCATTGACCGGGTCGGGGATGCTAAGAAACGGACAGGCAGCCCGCACGCTCACGCGACGGGGCGGGCGGCCGCCCTGCCCGCGGCCGATCAAAGGCACCAGCATCATGGACACGCTTCCGCTCTTCCTGCGCATCAACGACAAGAAGGTCGTGGTCGATGGCGACGACACGGTGGCCGCCCGCCGGGTCGAGCGCGCGCTCTCGGCCGGGGCCCGGGTCGCGCTCTTCGCACCACGGCCCTCGGCGGAACTGGCCATGCTGCTCGACGCGCCGCAGCTCACCCACCACGCCCGTCTGCCCACGCGCGAGGACATTCGCGGCGCTTTCGTGGTCTGGGGCGCCTCGGAGGATGACGCGCGTGACGCGCGGCTCTATCAATGGACCCGCGACGAGGGTTGCCTTGCCAATATCGCCGACCGCCCCGAGATGTGCGATTTCATTACCCCCTCGATCGTCGACCGTTCGCCCATCCTCGTGGCGATCTCGACCGGCGGCGTGGCCCCCGTGATCGGCCGCATCCTGCGCGCGCGCATCGAATCCACCCTGCCCGCCACCTTCGGGCGGCTGGCGCAGTTCGTCGGCGGGTTCCGCGACCGGATCGCCGCCACCTTCCCGGGCGGGCGCGAAAGGCGCCACTTCTGGGAAAACATGATCGAAGGCCCGGCCGGCGATCTTTTCCTCGCCGGTGACGCCGCCCGCGCCACCGCGCGGATCGAACGGGACCTGGCCGACGCCGCCACGGGCAAGAGCCAGCCGACGGGCGAGGTCTGGCTGGTCGGGGCCGGGCCGGGCGATCCCGATCTTCTGACCTTCCGTGCCCTGCGCCTGATGCAGCGCGCCGACGTGGTGCTTTATGACCGGCTGATCGGGGATGACATCCTCGCCCTCGTGCGCCGCGACGCGACCCGCATCTATGTGGGCAAGGCGCCCTCGAACCACACCATGTCACAGGAAGAGATCTCCGCGCTCATGGTGCGCCTCGCCCGCGACGGCAACCGCGTGCTGCGCCTCAAGGGGGGCGATCCCTTCATCTTCGGGCGCGGCGGCGAAGAGATCGAGATCCTGGCCCGCGAGGGCATCGGCTTCCAGGTGGTGCCCGGCATCACCGCAGCGGCCGGCTGTGGCGCCTATGCGGGCATCCCGCTCACCCATCGCGACCACGCCCAGTCCTGCGTCATGGTCACCGCCCACGGGCATCACAGCCTTGCCAAGCTCGATTGGCAGGCACTGGTCCGCCCCGGCCAGACCACGGCGATCTACATGGGGCTCTCCGCGCTCGGCGACCTGATCGAGCGATTCGACACCCTCGGCGTGGACATGACGACCCCGGTCGCCGTGATCGAGAACGGCACCCGCCCCGAACAACAGGTCGTGACCGGCACGCTGGCCGACATTCACGGCCGCGTCACGGCCGCAGCGATCAGCGGGCCGTCCATGATCCTCATCGGTTCGGTGGTGCGCCTGCGCGACCGGCTCAACTGGGCAGCCGACAACTCCGTCCATGAACTCAGCCTCGCCCCGTCGAGGCGGCTGGAAATCTGATCGCACCGAAGCGCCCCGGGGAACGCGCCCGTCGGGCGCGACATCACCGCCGATCCGCGCCGAAAGGCGCCGCGGTGGCTCCACAAGGCAAAACAGGCTTGATTTGCCCGGCCCCAGCGGCGACACAAGGCGCAGAACGCACAAGGAACCAAGCGGGAAACATATGGCGCTTCCGGTCAGGGATCAACTCAAATACTGGGGCATTGCCGCGCTTGTCTTCGTGGTGGTCCTCTGGGTGCTGGGCGACGTGATCCTGCCCTTCGTGCTGGGCGGCGCCATCGCCTATTTCCTCGATCCCGTGGCTGACCGGCTCGAACGGCTGGGCACATCGCGCGGCGTCGCAACCGCGATCATCACCGTCTTCGCCACGCTCGTTTTCATCCTCATGGCCCTCTTGGTCATCCCGACGCTGGTGCAGCAAGCGATCGCGCTTTTCAACACCGCGCCGCAACTGGCCGAGGATCTCCAGGCGTTTCTCACCGACCGCTTCCCGTCGCTGGTCGACGCGGACAGCACCCTTCGCAAATCGCTCCTCGCAGTGGGCGAAAAGGTGCAGGAGCGCGGTGGCGAGCTTCTCGAAGCGGTGCTGAACTCTGCCGCCTCGATCATCAATATCGTGCTTCTCTTCGTGATCGTGCCGGTGGTGGCGGTCTATCTGCTCTACGATTGGGACCGCATGATCTCCCGCATCGACACGCTCCTGCCGCGCGATCACGCGCCGGTCATCCGCCAGCTGGCGGGCGAGATCGACATGGTGCTGGCCTCGTTCATCCGTGGCATGGGCACGGTCAGCCTGATCCTGGGCACCTATTACGCGGTCGCCCTGATGGCGCTTGGGCTGCAATTCGGGCTGGTCGTGGGGTTCGTCGCGGGTGCCCTCACCTTCATTCCCTACGTCGGCGCCATTCTCGGCGGTTCGCTGGCCATCGGACTGGGGCTCTTCCAGTTCTGGGGCGAGTGGATCACCCTTGGACTGGTGGCCGCGGTCTTCGTCAGCGGCCAGGTGGCCGAAGGCAATGTCCTCACCCCCAAGCTCGTCGGAAGCTCGGTCGGGCTGCACCCGGTCTGGCTCATTTTCGCGCTGTCGGTCTTCGGCACGCTTTTCGGCTTCGTGGGCATGCTGGTCGCCGTGCCCGTCGCCGCCGCCTTCGGGGTCATCGCCCGGTTTGCCATCGACCAATACGTGGGCAGCCGCCTCTACCGCGGGCTGGAGTCGCGGGACGAAACGTGATGGCCCGTCAGCTTCGTTTCGACCTGCCGGCGCGGACCGCCCACGGGCGCGAGGATTTCTTCGTTTCGCCCGCCAACGCCCACGCGGTCGCCATGATCGAGACCTGGGCCGACTGGCCCGGGCGCAAGCTCGCGCTGATCGGGCCCGCGGGGGCGGGCAAGACCCATCTCGCGCATGTCTGGACCACCCTGTCGGGGGGGGCCCGCCACCCCCCTGGGGGGCGCCTCTCTCTTGCCGGCCCCCGACCTTGTGCGCCACGACATCCCCGGCCTCTCCCGCACGAACCTCGTGATCGAGAATGTGCCGGAGATCGCCGGTGACACGCGCGCCGAAGAGGCGCTCTTTCATCTGCACAACCTTGCGCTGGCCGAGGGGCGCACGCTGCTGTTCACCGCGCACACTGCGCCCGCCCGCTGGGGCCTTGCCCTGCCCGATCTGCAAAGCCGGATGCAAGGCACCACGGCCGTCATCATCGAGCCGCCCGATGACAACCTGCTTGCGGCGGTGCTGATGAAACTCTTTACCGACCGTCAGCTTTCGCCCACCCCCGACACCATCCCCTACCTTCTGCGCCATATCGACCGCAGCTTCGACAGCGCCCGGCAGATCGTGACCGCGCTGGACGAGGCCGCACTCGACCAGCGCCGCGAGATCAATCGCCGCCTCGCCGCGGACCTCGTGGGCCGGTTCGCGGGCTGAGCCGCATCACCCCTCCGCCGGCCTTGCCGCGGTCTGCTCCCGACCCCATATCCCACAAAGGCCCTATGACCCGACAGGATGTTTCCCCGCCATGCGCCCGACCGTCAAATCCGCTCTCATCGCCCTGCTCTGCCTGGGCACCCCCCTCACAGCCATGGCCCAATCCAAAATGCTCGAAACCTTCGAAACAGCCCCCGAAACCCGCTGGCGCTTTTTCACCGACACCGTAATGGGCGGCGTCTCGCAGGGCGAACTCGACTTCCTGCGCGAAGGCGGCCAAACCCATGCCCGGCTCACCGGCACGGTCAGCACCGAAAATAACGGCGGCTTCATCCAGATGCGCACCGACCTCTCGGCGCCGCCGCCCGACGACGCCACCGGCTTGCGCCTCGTTCTGCGCGGCAACGATCAACGCTATTTCGTGCATCTGCGCACCGGCGGCACGGTGTTGCCGTGGCAGTATTATCAGGCCGGTTTCCACGCCCCGCCGGAATGGACCGAGATCCGCCTGCCCTTCACCGCGTTCGAGCCATCGGGCCGGCTGCTGCGCGGCACCCCGCGAATCGCGGGCATCAAATCGGTGGGCATCGTGGCCTTCGGGCGCGATCACGAGGCCGAGATCGACCTGCGCGAGGTAGGTTTTTACTGATCCGACCGCCGGCCGGTCACTGGACAAGCCCCCGCACAGGGCGCAAACTCGCCCTTCATATCGTCACCCAACATTTACAAGAAAGCCGCATAAGCCGGATATGCCAAACGCAGATTTTCTCGCCAACCCGTTCATCGACCCGTCCGACATGCCCGATCTCGACATCGCCGGGCCCGGGCGCTTCTTCAATCGTGAACTGAGTTGGCTCGGATTTAACTGGCGCGTCCTGGAGGAGGCCGAGAACCCGCGCGTGCCGCTGCTCGAACGGCTGCGCTTCCTGTCGATCTCGGCCAACAATCTCGACGAATTCTACACCGTCCGCGTGGCGGGCCTGCGCGAACTTGCCCATGGCGGCGTCACCACCCCCGCCGCCGATGGGCTGAGTCCGGCCGAACAGCTCAAGCTGATCAACGCCGAGGCGCGCAACCTCATGGCCCATCAACAGGCCACCTATGACAAGCTTGCCAGCGAAATGCAGAGCAAGGGTATCTCGATCTGCAAGCGCGAAACACTGTCCAAGGACGACCGCGCCCACCTCTCCGAGGTGTTTCTCGCCCGCGTCTTCCCGGTCCTGTCACCGCTGGCCATCGACCCCGCGCATCCCTTTCCCTTCATTCCCAACACCGGCTTTGCCCTCGCGCTGGAACTCGAACGCAAGCGTGACAAGCGCGAGTTGAAGGCCCTGCTGCCGATCCCGCACCAGATCGACCGCTTCGTGCCGCTGCCCGCCGATGACGGAACCCACCGCTTCCTGCCGCTCGAGGAACTGTTGCTCGACAATATCGGCTCGCTCTTCCCGGGCTACGCGCTCAAGGGTCACTGCGCCTTTCGCGTGCTGCGCGACAGCGATCTCGAATTGGAAGAAGAGGCCGAAGACCTGGTGCGCGAGTTCGAGACCGCCCTCAAACGCCGCCGGCGCGGCGAAGTGGTGCGCATGAAGGTTTCGGCCGACGCGCCCCCCGCGCTTCTCGACCTGATCAAGCGCGAACTGCATGTCACCGACGACGAGGTGGTCGCGATCGACGGGCTGATCGGCATGGCCGACCTTGACGAACTGGTGCTCGATACCCGCCCCGACCTTCTCTGGCCCTCGTTCACGCCGCGCGTGCCCGAACGGGTGCAGGATTTCGACGGCGACATGTTCGCCGCGATCCGGCAAAAGGACATGCTGCTGCATCACCCCTATGAAACCTTCGACATGGTGGTGCGCTTTCTGGCCCAGGCCGCGCGCGATCCCGACGTGGTGGCGATCAAGCAGACGCTTTACCGCACCTCGCGCGACAGCCCGATCGTCGATGCGCTCTGCGAGGCCGCCGAGGACGGCAAATCCGTCACCGCGCTGGTCGAGCTCAAGGCCCGTTTCGACGAGGCCGCCAATATCCGCCAGTCGCGCCGGCTCGAACGTGCGGGCGCGCATGTGGTCTATGGCTTTCTCGACCTCAAGACCCATGCCAAGATCTCGACCGTGGTGCGCCGCGAAGGTGACCGGCTGGTGACCTATACCCATTACGGCACCGGCAATTACCACCCGATCACCGCGCGCATCTACACCGACCTGTCGTTCTTTACCTGCGATCCGGCACTGGGCCGCGACGCCACCAAGGTGTTCAACTTCCTCTCGGGCTATGCCCAGCCCGAAAGCCTCGAAAACCTCTCCATCTCGCCAATCTCGCTCAAGCCGAAACTGCTCGACATGATCGAGGCCGAGATTGCGCATGCCGAGGCCGGCCGCCCGGCCGAGATCTGGGCCAAGATGAACGCGCTCATCGATTCCGAGGTGATCGATGCGCTCTATGCGGCCTCGCGCGCGGGGGTAAAGATCAGCCTCGTGGTGCGCGGCATCTGCGGGTTGCGCCCCGGGGTCAAGGGCCTGTCCGAGAATATCCGCGTGAAATCCATCGTCGGGCGCTTTCTGGAACATTCGCGCATCGTGTGTTTCGGCAACGGCAAGGGCCTGCCGCACAAGAAGGCACGGGTCTTCATGTCGTCCGCCGACTGGATGGGCCGCAATCTCAACCGCCGCGTCGAAACCCTCGTCGAGATCGAGAACCCCACCGTCAAGGCCCAGATCACCGAACAGATCATGGCCGCAAACATGGCCGACGTGGCGCAAAGCTGGGTGATGACCCCCGACGGGCACTTCACCCGCGCCGCCCCGCCCGAAGAGGGGCTGGCCTTCTCCTGCCACCGCTTCTTCATGGAACACCCGTCGCTTTCCGGCCGCGGCACCGCCGGCGCGTCGGACGTGCCGCAACTGACGCACAGCGAGGATTGAAAGGGCGGCCCGCCCAGAAAGGTCACCACGCAAGCGCTCCATGCCTCCCAAGACGCGCGGTCGCCGACCCGCGGGGTGGCGAACCGGTATTTCAGCAATGCAATTCATGCCAGCCGAGCTCTTCCACCATCAGAGTTCCGCCAGGGCGCACCCGAAAATGATCCGTCTCGCCTCCCCGCGCCGTATCCTTCTTAAAGGAGACCAACCCATGCTGCGCCGTCTTGCCCTCACCCTCGCCCTGCTTCTTGGCACCCAGGCCCATGCCGTGGACCTTGCAACGCCTTTCGAGTCCATAGACGGCGGCACGCTTTCCATCGACCAATGGGCGGGGCAGCCTGTCCTCGTGGTCAACACCGCCTCGCGCTGCGGCTACACCCCGCAATACAGCGGCCTGCAAAAGCTCTATGACCGCTACCGTGATCGTGGCCTCGTGGTGCTGGCCGTGCCCTCGAACGATTTCCGCCAGGAACTGGCCAGCGAGGACGAGGTCAAGGAATTCTGCGAGGTGCAATTCGGCCTCGACATCCCCATGACCACCATAACCCACGTGCGCGGGCCGGACACGCACCCGTTCTACGCCTCCCTGCGGGCCGAGGCCGGGTTCACCCCGCGCTGGAACTTCAACAAGGTGCTGATCGGCCCCGAGGGCGAGGTCGTCGAAACCTACGGTTCGCGCACCGACCCGCTCTCGCGCAGCATCACCACGCAGATCGAGGCGCTGCTGCCCGCGGACAGCTGAACCGGATCAGCACCGGATCAGCCCTGCGCCTTGAGTTCCAGCCGCCGCCGATGCAGCACCGGCTCGGTATAGCCCGAGGGCTGCACGCGGCCGCGAAACACGAGGTCGCAAGCCGCCTGGAACGCGAGCCCGTCAAAGCCCGGCGCCATTGGCCGGTAGTCTGGATCGCCCGCGTTCTGCCCGTCCACCACCTTGGCCATGCGCTTCATCGCCGCCATCACCGCATGCTGGTCCACCACCCCGTGATGCAGCCAGTTGGCCAGCGCCTGGCTTGAAATTCGACAGGTCGCGCGGTCCTCCATCAGCCCCACATCGTTGATGTCGGGCACCTTGGAACAGCCCACCCCCTGGTCGATCCAGCGCACAACATAGCCCAGGATGCCCTGCGCGTTGTTCTCGACCTCGCGGGTCAGGTCCTCGCCGCTCAGGTTGCGGCCCGCCATCACCGGGATGGTCAACAGGTCATCCAACGTCCCGCGCGGCCCGCCCGCCGCGATCTCGTCCTGCCGGGCGAGCACGTCGATCTCGTGGTAATGCGTCGCGTGCAGCGTCGCCGCCGTGGGGCTGGGAACCCAGGCGCAATTGGCGCCCGCCTTGGGATGGCCGATCTTCTGGTCAAGCATGTCGCCCATGAGATCGGGCATCGCCCACATCCCCTTGCCGATCTGCGCCCGCCCGCGCAGCCCGCAAGCCAGGCCGATATCGACATTGCGATCCTCGTAGGAGGTAATCCACGGCGTCGATTTCATCTCGCCCTTGGGCAGCATCGGCCCGGCTTCCATGCTGGTATGAATCTCGTCACCCGTCCGGTCGAGGAACCCGGTGTTGATGAAGGCCACCCGGTGCTTCGCCGCCCGGATACATTCCTTGAGGTTGACGCTGGTGCGCCGTTCCTCGTCCATGATACCCAGCTTCACGGTGTATCGCGGCAGGCCGAGAAACTCCTCGACCCGGGTGAACATCTCGTCGGCGAACGCCACCTCTTCCGGCCCGTGCATCTTGGGCTTGACCACGTAGACCGACCCGTGCGCCGAATTGCGCCCCTTGTCATGCATCGCGATCAGCACCGTGATCGCCGCATCCATCAACCCCTCGGGCACCTCGTTGCCATCACGGTCATGGATCGCAGGGTTGGTCATCAGGTGCCCCACATTGCGCACCAGCATGAGCGACCGCCCCTTGAGCACTCGCACAGCCCCATCCGCCCCGGTGAACTCCAGGTCGGGGTTGAGCGCGCGGGTAAAGGTCCGCCCGCCCTTGGCAACCTCCTCGGTCAGGCTGCCATCCATCAGCCCCAGCCAGTTGGCATAGGCCAGAACCTTGTCCTCGGCATCGACACAGGCCACCGAATCCTCGCAATCCATGATCGTGGACATCGCCGATTCCAGCCTGATGTCATTGATCCCGGCCGGATCGGTCTTGCCGATTTCGCCTTCGGGATTCACATCCACGACGATGTGCAACCCGTTGGCTTTCAACACGATGGCACTCGGCGCCGTCGCCTCGCCCATATGCCCCGCGAACTGCCCGGGATCGCGCAACGCCGGAACGAGCGCGCCCTGTGCAACCCCGAGCGCGCGCGCATCCGCCCACGACCCGCGCGCCAACGGCACCGCCTTGTCGAGATGCGCCTTGGCCCAGGCGATCACCCGCGCCCCGCGCGCGGCGTCATAGCCGCCGCCCTGCGGCAGATCGCCCAGCGCGTCGGTGCCGTAAAGCGCATCGTAAAGCGACCCCCAGCGCGCATTGGCGGCATTGAGCGCAAAGCGCGCATTGGTGATCGGGACCACCAGTTGCGGCCCTGGCACCTCGGCGATCTCGGGATCGACACCCGCCGTCTCGATGCCGAAATCCGGCCCCTCCGGCACGATATAGCCAATCTCTTCCAGGAACGCCCGGTACCCCACCGGATCATGCGCCTGTCCGCGCCGTTCCTGGTGCCAGGCATCGATCTGTGACTGGATCTCGTCGCGCCGCTCCAGAAGCCGCCGGTTCTCGGGTCCAAGCTCGTGCACCAGCGCCGAGAAGCCCGACCAGAACGCATCCGCGTCAACCCCGGTGCCGGGCAAGGCGCGTGCCTCCACGAACGTGGCGAGCCGCTCATCCACCTGCAACCCGTGCTTCTCGATCCGTTCGGCCATCACGCCCTCCTTCGCGGCAATTTGCCCCATGTTTAGCGAAGGCACCTTCGCACGGCAACAAAATTGGTTATGTTTTTTTACCAATCAGGACGAAAGATTATCAAACGATCCCAAATAATCCGATACCCCATCGCATTTTCACGAAGAATTCACCGCGCCAGCCCGTCATCACCCTTCATCGCGCATCACGACTCCAGAAACCGGTGCGCCGCCGGATCCCAGACGAGGCCGAACTGCCGCGCGATCTTGGCAAAACTGCTGCTGTGCCCCCGTTTCATCGCGCGTTCCGACCAGGTGCGGATCGGAATGGCGAAATTGTCGCCGATCCCGTCAACCAGCACGAATTGCGGCCGGCCCATCCGGATACCGTAACTCACGTTGAGCATGTTCATGTCCGTGGTGCGCACCTTCCACTCCAGCAGCCTTTGGGCAAAATCATTGAGCAGCGGAACATGCTCGGGCCCGAACCTCCCGTTGTCGCGCATGGTCAGGAGGTTGGGCCCGATCACACCCGTCCCGTCATGGATGCGCTCCACGATCGAGGCCGAACCGATGTCGGTCTCGACAAAGCCGAACTTGCGCGGAATCGGCAGATCGCCCTGCACCTTGCCGACCTGCGTCTGCACCATGATGTAACATTCGAATTCCTTGAAAATCGCCCGCATCCGGGTCGATGGAAACATCCGAAGGCTGTGCCCGCGAAACCCCTTGAGCTTCATTTCCGACAGGTCGAGCAGCACCTTGAACAGGACATCCGGATAATCGGGGTGAAAATAGACGGCCCGATCATTGCCACGCGCCACGCGCTCCCCCTCGGAGAGCGCGATCTTGTGCAGGGGGATACGATAATCACAAGTGGTGCCACTGACCTTTAGCACAGAGAATTCCTTGGACCTGGCAAACCGACACGCTTCGGCACGATTTCATAAAGATGTCACAAAAGTCCCGCAAAGCCAAACGCCCGATCAATCAAGGCGTTCACATTTCAGCGTCCTTCACGTGTCAGTTGCGCCGGCGCGACCGTCGGCACCGCTCGGAACAGTGGCGCAGCTCGTCCCAGACCCGCGCCCATTTCCGGCGCCACGCGAAGGGGCGCCCGCAGGTCGCACAGGTCTTGACCGGCAGGTCGCCCTTGCGGCGCATCCTGCTCACAGGTCCAGTTTCATTTGCCGGTCCGCCGCCGGGCGGGGGCGCTTGCGGCTGGCATGGCGGGCGATCACGCGGCGCTTTTCCTCGGCAAATCCCGTTTCGCGCCGCACTGCCCGGACCGCCGCGCGCGCCGCACGCGCGGCCGCGGCCACGTCAACCACCGGCGCAGGATAGGCGAGGCGCCGCGCCCCCTCCCAGCGCCACGGCTCCTGAAGCAACGCATCGGGCACCTCACGCAACTCGGGCAGCCATCTGCGGGTGAACTCTCCCGTCGGGTCCTGGTCATGCCCCTGTTTCACCGGGTTGTAGATGCGGATCGTGTTGATACCCGTCACGCCCGACTGCATCTGCACCTGCGGCCAGTGAATCCCCGGCTCGTAATCGGTGAACAGCCGCGCCAGCACCCGCCCCGTCGCACGCCAGTCGAGCCACAGGTGATAGGAGGCCACCGCCATCACCATGCTGCGCATCCGGAAGTTGAGCCACCCGGTCGCGCGCAGCGACCGCATGCAGGCATCGACAAAGGGCAGGCCGGTCTCGCCCTTGTCCCACGCCGCCAGCCGTGCGGCATCGGGCACGTGCGGGCGCAGGTCGTCACAGGCGCGGTGCATCGCGTGATGCTCGATCGCGGGCTCGTCCTCCAGCTTCTGCATGAAGTGGTCACGCCACGCGAGCCGCGCCTGGAACGCGCGCATCGACCCGGCCCATGCCTTGCCCCGCCCCCCGGGCGCGGCACGCCCCGCCTGCACCGCCTCTCGCACCGAGAGCGTGCCGAAAGCCAGGTGCGGGCTGAGCCGCGAACAGGCGCGCGCGCCCTCGCCCGGCCGCGACATGGCCCATTGATAAGTCTCGCCCCGCGTGGCGAGAAAGCTCTCCAACGCGCCCAGCGCCCGGTCGCGCCCGCCTCGCTGTTGCCCCGGGCAGTGATCGTCAAGGCCCAGCACATGCGGCGCGGGCGGCGCCACGCCCTCCACCGGCCGGCCCCGCACCTCGCCCGGCACGCCGACCACCGGCGCGCGCATGAACATATCGCGCAGCCCCTGCCAGGCATCGCGCCCACCCAGCCGCCGCACCACCCCGCATTGCGCCAGTTCCTCCCAGGCAACGCCCTGCCCCCGCGCCCAGGCCGCAACCCGCCGGTCACGCGCAAAGCTCCAGGCGTTGCCGGTCTCCTCGTGGCTCACCATCCGCGCCGCGCCGGTCTCGGTGCGCAGGCATTCCAACACCTCGACTGCATCGCCCACCCGTATGACAAGCCCGAGGCCCAGCCGCGCCAACCCCGCGCGCAGGCTTTCCAGGCAATCCAGCACGAAGCCATATTGCCGCCCCGACGCATCCGCCTGCGCCCAGAGCGCGGGCTCGATGATATAAAGCGGAATGACCGGCCCCAGCGCCACCGCCCGCGCCAGCGCCGGGTGATCCTCGATGCGCAGATCGCGCTTGAACCAGCATATGACAGGCGCTTGCGGCATGGTCTTTCCGATCGTTTCACCGGGTTACGCCCCGGCCTGCGCCGCGGATCACCCATTGAAGCCACGCGCGCGGCCCCGTAACGTCGCCTCACCGCGCAGCCGAAGGAGACAGAGCATGAAAGACGCCGCCCCCCAAACCGTCTATCTCGAGGATTACACCCCCTTCGGCTTCACGGTTGAAAAGGTCGATCTGACCTTCCGCCTTGCTCCATCGGCCACCCGCGTGCGCTCGAAAATCCGCTTCGCCCCCAAGCCCGACGCGCCCGGCCGCCGGTTCTTCCTGCATGGCGAAGACCTCAAGCCCATCTCGACCCGGATCGACGGCACCGAGATCACCCCGCGCCACGTCGAAGGCGGCATCGAACTGAACGCCCCCGACACCCCCTTCACCTTCGAAGCCGAGGTCGAGATCGACCCCGCCGCCAACACCGCGCTCGAAGGGCTCTACATGTCAGGGGGGATGTACTGCACCCAGTGCGAGGCCGAGGGTTTCCGCAAGATCACCTGGTATCCCGACCGCCCCGACGTGATGGCGCCCTTCAGCGTGCGCATCGAGGGCGACATGCCGGTGATGCTCTCGAACGGCAATCCCGGTGCATCCGGCCCCGGCTTTGCCGAATGGCACGACCCCTGGCCCAAGCCCGCCTATCTCTTCGCCCTCGTCGCGGGCGACCTGCGCAACCACCCCGACAGCTTCACCACGATGTCGGGCAAGACGGTCGATCTCAACATCTGGGTCCGCCCCGGCGACGAGGGCAAATGCGCCTTCGGAATGGAGGCGCTCAAGAAATCCATGGCATGGGACGAAAAGGTTTACGGCCGCGAATACGATCTCGACGTTTTCAACATCGTGGCCGTGGACGATTTCAACATGGGCGCGATGGAGAACAAGGGCCTCAACATCTTCAACTCCTCCTGCGTGCTGGCCAGCCCGGAAACCAGCACCGACGCCAATTTCGAACGGATCGAGGCGATCATCGCGCACGAGTATTTCCACAACTGGACCGGCAACCGCATCACCTGCCGCGACTGGTTCCAGCTTTGCCTCAAGGAGGGGCTGACCGTCTTTCGCGACGCGGAATTCACCGCCGACATGCGCAGCGCGCCGGTCAAGCGCATCGAGGACGTGATCGCGCTCCGCGCCCGCCAGTTCCGCGAGGATAACGGCCCGCTCGCCCACCCGGTGCGGCCCCAGAGCTTTGTCGAGATCAACAATTTCTACACCGCCACGGTCTATGAAAAGGGCGCCGAGCTGATCGGGATGCTCAAAACGCTCGTGGGCGATGACGCCTACGCCCGCGCGCTCGACCTCTATTTCACCCGCCATGACGGCGATGCCGCCACGATCGAGGATTGGCTCAAGGTGTTCGAGGATGCCACCGGTCGCGACCTGACGCAATTCAAGCGCTGGTATGACGAGGCCGGAACCCCGCGCCTTTCATGGTCCGAGGCTTTCGAGGATGGCACCTATACGCTCACCTTCCGCCAGCACACGCCCCCTACCCCCGGCCAGCCCGACAAGGCCCCGCGCGTCATCCCCATCGCCGTGGGCCTGCTCAACCCCAATGGCGACGAGGTGCAGCCCACCACCGTGCTCGAAATGACCGAACCCGAACAGAGTTTCACCTTCGACGGGCTCTCCGCGAAACCCGTTCCATCGATCCTGCGCGACTTCTCGGCCCCGGTGATCCTCGAAACCCGAACCGACACCGCAACCCGCGCCTTCCTGCTCGCGCATGACACCGACCCGTTCAACCGCTGGCAGGCAGGGCGCGACCTCGCCCTCGATTGCCTCCTCGCCATGATCCGCGACGGCGCCGCCCCCGACACGGCCTATCTCGACGCGCTGCACACGCTCATCCGCGACGACACGCAAGACCCCGCCTTCCGCGCCCTCGCCCTCGGCCTGCCCTCGCAGGACGAACTGGCCCAGCTGCTCCACGATCACGGCCATACCCCCGACCCACAGGCGATCTGGGAGGCGCTGGAAACCCTCAAACAGGCCCGCGCCGAGGCGTTCCACGACACCGCCACGCGGCTCCACGCCCAGTACCAGGTGGAGGCGCCCTATGCGCCCGACGCCGCGCAATCCGCCGCCCGCAGCCTTGCGAACGCCGCCATGGCGATGCTCACCCAGCTCGATGGCGGCGCGCTGGCGCAGAAACAGTTCGACAGCGCCGACAACATGACCCGGCAACTCGCCGCGCTCTCGGCGCTGATATCGGCGGGGCGCGGCGATGAGGCCACCCGGCGCTTCTATGACCAATGGAAGCACGACCGCCTCGTGATCGACAAATGGTTCTCGGTCCAGATCGCGAATGCCACCCCGGACACGGCCGCAGACACCGCCAAGGCCCTCACCCGGCACCCCGATTTCACGATCCGCAACCCCAACCGCTTCCGCGCGACGCTGGGGGCGCTCACCATGAACCCGGCCGGGTTTCACCACGCCTCGGGCAAGGGATATGCGCTGCTGGCCGATCACCTCATCGCGCTCGACCCGCTCAATCCGCAGACCACGGCCCGCATGTGCACCGCGTTCGAGACATGGCGGCGCTACGATTCCGACCGTCAGGCGCTGATCGAGGCCGAGTTGCACCGCATCCTCGCCACGCCCGGCCTTTCGGGCGACACCACCGAGATGATCACCCGCATCCTCGGATGACCCCGGCATGAGTGGCGCCCCTCCAGATCCGGCCCCGCCGCCCTCGGCCTTCACCCATGAAAGACGGGGGCGCAGCCGGGCGGCCCTGATCGCGCTGGCGGTCACCTATGGCGTGCTCGTCGCCCTCGTGCTGCTCATCGACATGGCATGGTGGATCGCGCTCGGCGTCGCACTCTTCACCCTGCCGGCGCTGTGGGAATTCATCACCGACCCGCGTTCCACCCTCAGCCTCGATGACCGCGGACTCGGCTGGCAGACCCGCACCACCGGCGACACCCTGCCGCTGGCGCTGATCGACAAGGTGCGCTTCGACACGCGGCTCGATCTCTCGGTTCGGGTCACCCTCAACCTGCGCGACGGGCGCAAGATCCGCCTGCCCCACGCCGCCACCCCGCCGCATCGCACCTTCGAGCACGTGCTCAAGGCGCATGGCGTCCGCACCGAGCGCCACCACTTCTCCCTGATCGGCTAGGTCCGCCACGCCGCGTCATTGCGTGGGCCGCGACCCAAGGGCAGCGCACGCAGCATTTACCCAATCTCCCGTAAAGGCCGCCCCCGACGCGGCGGTGCACGCCCGGCAGCCGCCGGGCAGCCGGGAGTCACCCCCCCCGATTTTTCTGCGAAAATTCGCGTTAACCCCACCGCGCGGCGGGCCCGCGCCCCCCTTGCATCGGCCTGCGCCCCGGTCCACCCTGCGCCGCGAAGGCACCATTCCAGGAAGGCAGACCATGACCGCGAACATCCTTTTCGCCGCCCGCCCCGATCGTTGGGCAGAATACGAAAAACCGCTGCGCGACGCCCTTGACAAGACAGGGGTAAGCTATTCTCTTTCCACGGAATTTCCCCCCGAAGAGGTGGATTACATCATCTACGCGCCGAATTCCGAGGTGCAGGATTTCACCCCCTTCACACGCGCCAAGGCGGTGCTCAATCTCTGGGCCGGCGTCGAACACGTGGCGCCCAATCCGACCCTCGACATTCCCCTGGCACGGATGGTCGGCGGCGGTTTGACCGAAGGCATGGTCGAATGGGTCACCGGCCACACGCTCCGGCACCATCTCGGCATGGACGCTCACATCGTAAACCCTTCACATCATTGGAAACCTTCGCCCCCGCCGCTCGCCCATGAACGGGCGGTCACGGTCCTCGGGCTGGGCGAATTGGGCCGCGCCTGCGCCACCACGCTGGCCGGTCTCGGCTTTCGCGTCTCGGGCTGGTCGCGCAGCCCCAAGAGCATCGAGAACGTGACCTGCCACCACGGCGAGTCCGGCCTGCGCGATGCACTGCAAGATTCTGAAATCATTATTCTTCTTCTGCCAAACACGCCCGCCACCGAGAACACGCTCAACGCCGAAACCTTGGCCCTCACCGCCCCTGGCGCCTTCGTCATCAACCCCGGCCGCGGCACGCTCATCGACGACGACGCGCTGCTGGCCGCGCTCGACTCGGGCCGGGTCGCCCATGCCACGCTCGACGTCTTTCGCCAGGAACCCCTTCCCGCCGATCACCCCTACTGGTCGCATCCCAAGGTGACTGTGACACCACATATCGCGTCCGACACGCGCCCCGGCCCAGCCTCCGAGGTGATCGCCGAGAACGTGCGCCGGGGCGAAACGGGCGCGCCGTTTCTGCATCTCGTCGATCGCAGCGCAGGCTATTGACCAAGGAGAAACTGCAAGGCCGGGAATGAGTATTTTTACCAGGAAAGAACAGGCTACACGATGATCCTCATGTAACCCCTGCTCTTTCTTGGCACCAAATACTCACAAGCACGGGCTCCCTGACAGCCCTTCCGCCCGGCTCAGCGCAGGATCGGCGGCTTGTCGGGGTCCGACCCCGGCGCCGGGCGCGCCGTTGTGTCGGGCGTCTCGAGCTCGGGCAGATCGAACCGTAGCGCCACCCGCTCCAGCCGCGCAATCACCGGATCGTCCGGCGCGAAGAACCCCACATCCACGCGCAGATCCCGCCCCGAGAAAAGCACCGCCTCGGAAATCGTGCGCGCGAGGGCAGGCTGCGCCGCCTCGGGCGCGCCGGTGATCGCCAGCAGGTGCCCCGTGCTGTCATCGCCCCATGTCACCGCCGCCAGCCACGCCGCCTGTGCCAGTCCCGCCGCCCTCGCCAGCCGCGCATCCATCGCCGCCACCAACTCCGGCGACAGCTCCGGCGGATGCAGGCTGTGCGGCACCGCGCGACTTTCGACAGGTGCGGGCGACAGCGTGTCGGCCAGCCAGTCCAGTTCCTCGGCCCCGAGCAGAACCGCACCGGACCCGGCTTCGGGGTTCAGCGCAAGGCCCAGGCCCGCGCCGGCCAGCATCCCGGCCAGGGCCCGCCCCGAAAGCGCGGCGAAGGGCGCCGCGGCACCAGTGAAACCGGCGAGCCGCTCTTCGCTGTCAAAAGCCAGGACGAATTGCGCGCCATCGGCCTCGATCAATTCCGGTTCGATCCGGTCGCCCTCGGCCTCGCCCGCCAAGAGCAACATCACCTCGCTGTCGGCCAGCGCGGCAAAGAACGCCAATCGCGCCGCCTCGTCGCCGGGCGTGGCCTGCATCGCGTCCAGCGCCTGTTCGAGCCTCGTTTGCGTCACAGCTCCAGGACCTTTGCTATCTCCTTGCGCAGCACCGGCAAAAGCTCCTCTTCGAACCACGGGTTTTTCTTCAACCACCCGGTATTGCGCCAGGACGGGTGCGGCAAGGGGAAAACCCGCGGCACATGTTCGCGCCAGCCCCGCACCACCTCCGTCACCCCTTTCCGCGTGCCAAGGTGCCAGCGTTGCGCATGGCCGCCCACCAGCAGCGTAAGGCGTATCCCGGGCAGCGCCTCCATGACCCGCGCATGCCATGTCCGCGCGCAGATCGCGGGCGGCGGCAGATCGCTGCCGCGCGCATCATACCCCGGAAAGCAGAACGCCATCGGCACGATCGCGATGCGGTTCCTGTCATAGAAGATGTCCCGCCCGATCCCCATCCACTCGCGCAGCCGTTCGCCCGACGGGTCATCGAAGGGCCGGCCCGTTTCGTGCACCCGCATCCCCGGCGCCTGCCCGGCGATGAGCAGGTGCGCCCCGGGCGCGAACCACGCCACCGGGCGTGGCGTATGGGCCGTTTCGGTCGCGGCGAACGCCTCGGCGCACACCCGGCAAGCCCTTATTTCAGAAGCCAGATTTTCCATTGGCAGAACCTATCCCAAAGATCGGTCAGGTCAAACATTTCGAATTTCGTGAAATAATCGTGGACACGGCGCGGACCATTCTATATTTCTAGAATCATGAAACATTCGGACACCACAGATCTTGACCTTGTCCAGGCCGCCACGACCTTCGCGGCGCTGGGCAGTGAACAGCGGCTCGGCGTGCTGCGCACCCTCGTGCGCGCCGGGCCGGAGGGGCTGACCATCGGCACGCTGGGCGAACGCTCCGGCGTGACCGGCTCGACCCTGACCCACCACATGAAGACGCTGGCGCAGGCGGGGCTTGTCACGCAAACGCGACAGGGGCGACAGATCATCTGCGCCGCCGTCGCCTATGACGAGCTGCGCGCGCTGACCGATTTCCTGACCCGACAATGTTGCGTCGATGCGCCCGACGAGGGCGCGCAGCCCCCCTCTTACACCGATCCCGAGGATACCTGAACCATGGCCGACACTTCCCTCATTCCGCAACGCCTCTCCCGCCTCCGGCCCGACTGGGCCTGGATTGCGCTCGGCCTGATCCTTCTGGCGGTTGCCGTGTTCGAACGGGCGCAATTCCTGCCCACGCTGGACTTTGCCACCGGTGCGCTTGCCCGCACCGCACCCTATATCCTCTTTGCCGTGCTTGCCATCGGCTGGCTCAAGGCGACCGGGGCCGAAAGCCTTCTGGCCAACGCCTTCGAGGGGCGCGAGGTGCGGATGATTTTGCTGGCGGCGCTCTTTGGCGGGCTTTCGCCGTTCTGCTCCTGCCAGGTCATCCCCTTCATCGCCGCCCTTCTGGCCGTCGGCGCGCCGCTCTCGGCGGTCATGGCCTTCTGGCTGGCCTCGCCGCTGATGGACCCGGCGATGTTCTCGATCACCGCCGGCACGCTGGGATTCGACTTCGCCCTCGCCAAGACCGGCTCTGCGGTGGCACTCGGCCTTCTGGGCGGGTTCGGCACGATGCTGTTCAAAACCTCGGCCATCTTCGCCAACCCGCTGCGCGAGAAGCCCGCGGTCGGAAGCTGCTGCGGCACGAAGAAGCCCTTTTCCGGCAAACCCGTCTGGCAGTTCTGGAAAGAGGCCGATCGCCGCGTGACCTTCCGCGACAACGCGCTGCAAAATGCCGTCTTCCTGCTCAAGTGGCTGTCGCTCGCCTATGTTCTGGAAGCATTGATGATCCGTCACGTGCCCGCCGAGATGATCGCAGGTGTTCTGGGCGGCGACGGGATCCAGCCGATCCTGCTCGGGGCCTTCGTCGGTGCACCGGCCTATCTCAATGGCTATGCCGCGGTGCCGCTGGTCGATGCGCTCCTGCAGCAGGGCATGGCCCCCGGCGCGGCGATGAGTTTCGTGATCGCCGGCGGCGTCAGCAGCCTGCCCGCCGCCATCGCGGTCTGGGCCCTGGTCAAGCCGCGCGTCTTCGCCGCCTACATGGGCTTTGCGGTGACCGGCGCGATGCTGGCCGGGCTGGGCTGGGCCGCGCTGGCCTGAGACCGGCCCACAACCCGATGCTCCGACCGGACCGGCCCGCGACAGGGCCGGTCCGTGCCCGTGTAAAATCGTCTGGGCGGCAAGCATTTGGCTTAATTCTGCCCAAAAGTTTAGTATAAATGCTCCCAATCGACGCGGCCGGTGAAAGGCAACTTAAACAGTGTCTTCACGGAACCCGGTTAACAGGGGCAGGCCCGCGCACAGCCGGAGCAGGATATGATCGAGTTCGAAAACGTCAGCAAGTCCTTCTGGACCGGCTCGCAAAGGAAGGTGATCCTCCATCAGGTATCCTTCCGGGTCGAACTCGGCAGGTCGCTCGGCATTCTCGCCCCCAACGGCACCGGCAAGACGACTTTGATCAACATGATGGCGGGGCTAGAGAAACCCGACGAGGGCACGATACGCCGCACGTCGCGCATCTCGTTCCCGCTGGGCTTCATGGGCGGGGTCGTGTCCAAGGTCTCGGCAGTCGAGAACAGCCGCTATATCGCCCGCCTCTACGGGCTCGACCCCGACTATGTCGAGGCGTTCTGCCGCTGGCTGTGCAACCTTGGCGAATATTTCGATCAGCCACTGGGCACCTACTCCTCGGGGATGCGGGCGCGGTTTTCGTTCGCGCTGATGCTCGCGCTTGATTTCGACATCTATCTCATAGACGAGGGCATGCCCGGATCCACGGATGTCGAGTTCAACAAGAAAGCGGGCGACATCCTGCGCGAAAGGTTGCAGAATACCACCACAGTGATCGTCTCGCACCAGCCCGAGACCCTTGAAAAATTCGTGCGCAATGCGGCCGTTCTCATGAATGGCAAACTTCATATGTTCGATACCTTGGAAGAAGCGAAGCAGCTCTATGACTACGAAACCCAGAGCTAGAAAATTCCGCATCCGTCGCACCCCCACGGGCACGGCCACGTCGGCGCAGCAGACGGCCTACAGGTCGGCTGCGCCTCGGCGTGACGGCGATGATGCGACCGCCGCGAAGGCGGACGACACCGCGCAAGCTCCGGTGACGCCGCAATCACTGGTGCGCCAGCCCGCGCCCGAGCAGCAGGACGGTCCACCGCAACAGGACGCTCCAACGCAACAGGACGCCAAGGGCGGCGAAGTCGCGTCTGCCCGCGAAACGCGTGCCGAAACCGATATCGAGGCGATCCGCAAGGAGGGTCTGACCGGGCGGCAATTGCGCATGGCCCGCCGTGTGGCCCAGAAGCACGGGCTGGCCCCGATTTCCGATTTCGACGCGGTGCGACAGCTGCGCCTGCGCGGTATCGACCCGTTCCAGCGCTCGACCATGCTCGAACTGGTGGTGCCGCGTGACGGAGGCAGCGGCGAAACCGATGCCGCGAACGCGGGGAACCTGCCCGCCGGGGTCAAGTCAAACCTGCCCCAGACGGTCCGGCCCGGCAATAGCAACCTGCCCTCGACCGACACCACGACACCGGCCGAGCGTCGCGCGGCCGAGATCATGGACATACAGCGGGACATCACGCGGCGCCGCCGCAGGCGGCTGGTGCTGTTGCTCACGCGACTCACGGCCTTCGTGTTCCTGCCGACCATCCTCGCCGGCTGGTACTATTTCGCGATGGCCACGCCGATGTATTCCACCAAGGCCGAATTCCTCATTCTTCAGGCCGACGGCGCGGGCGGCGGCAGCGGTGTCGGCGGCTTCCTGCCGACGCAATACGCCACCAGCCAGGACAGCATCGCAGTGCAATCCTACCTGCAATCCAAGGACGCGATGCAACGCCTCGATGAAGAGATGGGCTACAAGGAGCATTTCTCGCAGGACTGGATCGATCCGATCCAGCGGCTTTCACCCGATGCCAACAACGAACAGGCTTACAAGCTTTACGAGAAGAACATCAAGATCGGCTATGACCCGACCGAGGGCGTTGTCCGGATGGAGGTGATCGCCGCCGATCCGCAGACCGCGAACGATTTTGCTTCGCATCTCATCACCTATGCCGAAGAACGGGTGGACGAGTTGTCGCGTCAAAAGCGCGAGGACGCGATGCGCTCGGCCAGCGAAAGCCTCGAAGAGGCCAAGATCGAGCGCCGCGAGGCACAAGAGAGGCTGGTGCAGCTTCAGGAAACGCAAGGCGTCGATCCCAGCGAGCAGCTTGCCGTGCTGCGCCAGCAGATCGGACAATACGAGATGCAGTTGCAGGAAAAGCAGCTCCAGCTTCAGGCGCTGCTCGACAACCCGCGCCCCAACCAGGCCAAGGTCGATGGTACGCAGGGCGACATCCGGCGGCTGGAAAACCTGCTCGCGCGGCTCAATTCCGACATGTCCGAGGCGCAGGCCGGCTCCGAATCGCTCGCCGCCCGCGCTGCACAGATCGAAATGGCCAAGGCCGATCTGGCCACCGCCGACGTGTTCCTGCAATCGGCCCTCCAGAACGAGAAGGATAGCGCGCTCGAAGCCAACCGTCAGGTGCGCTATCTCACCGTCCCGGTGCGCCCCATCGCCGCCGATGCGCCCGCCTATCCGCGTGCCTTCGAGAACACGCTGCTGGCCTTCCTGATCTTCGGCGGAATCTATCTCATGGTGTCGCTCACGTCATCCATCCTGCGCGAACAGGTCTCCTCCTGACATGAAACACGTCTCCCTCGGCCCGCTCACGCTGGGCAACGATCAGCCGCTCACCGTGATCGCCGGCCCCTGCCAGTTCGAAAGCACCGCTCACGCCGTGATGATCGCCGGGCGCATGAAGGAAATCTGTGCCGATGCGGGTGCGGGTTTCATCTTCAAGGGCAGTTTCGACAAGGCCAACCGCACCGCGCTTTCGGGCCAGCGCGGGCTGGGCCTCGACGCAGGGCTCGCGCTGATTGCGGAGGTGAAACAGGCGCTCGACGTTCCCGTGCTCACCGATGTGCACCTGCCCGATCAATGCGCCCCCGTTGCCGAGATCGCCGACGTGCTGCAAATCCCCGCATTTCTCTGCCGCCAGACCGACCTTCTGCTCGCCGCCGGGCGCACCGGCGCGGTGATCAACGTGAAAAAGGGCCAGTTTCTCGCCCCCTGGGACATGCCAAACGTGATTTCCAAAATCGAATCCACCGGCAACACGCGGCTCATGCTGACCGAGCGCGGCACCTCCTTTGGTTACAACACCCTCGTCGCAGACATGCGCGCCCTGCCCCAGATGGCGCGCACGGGCTATCCGGTGGTGATGGACGCCACCCATTCCGTGCAACAGCCCGGCGGGCTGGGCGGTGCCTCGAGCGGACAGCGCGAATTCGCCCCCGTCATGGCCCGCGCCGCCGTCAGCCTCGGCATTGCCGCGGTCTTCATCGAAACCCATCAGGATCCTGACAATGCCCCCTCTGACGGGCCCAACATGATCCCGCTTGACGCCATGGGAGGGCTCGTGCACTCCCTAATGGCATTCGACAGGCTGGCCAAGGCCGACCCGATCACGATCTGAACCGACGAGATTTTTTGACCATGACCAAACCCTTGAGCAAGGTAACCCCCAACACGTGGGAATTCCTGCGCGACCCGATGATCGCGCCCACCGGCTTTCGCGAATATGACGCGCGCTGGAAATACCCCGACGAGATCAATCTGCCCGGCATGACCGCGCTCGGCCTCGGCCTCGGCACCCAGATGCGCCGCCGCGGGATCGACCCCGTGATCGCCGTCGGCAACGATTACCGCGACTATTCCCTGTCCATCAAGCAGGCGCTCATCCTCGGCCTCATGCAGGCCGGCATCCGGGTCAAGGACATCGGCCCGGCGCTCAGCCCAATGGCCTATTTCGCGCAGTTTCACCTCGACGCCCCTGCCGTCGCCATGGTCACCGCAAGCCACAACCCCAACGGCTGGACCGGCGTCAAGATGGGGTTCGAACGCCCCCTCACCCACGGCCCCGACGAGATGGCCGAGCTGCGCGACATCGTCCTGAATGGCGAAGGTCAGCCCGCCCCCGGCGGCGCATATGAATTCGTCGATGGCGTGAAAGAGGCCTATCTCGACGATCTCGTCGGCGATTTCCGCATGACGCGCAACCTGCGCGTCGTCTGCGCCACCGGCAACGGCACCGCCAGCGCCTTCGCGCCCGAACTCTTCGAACGCCTCGGCGTCGAGGTGATCCCCTCGCACAACCGGCTCGATTACACATTCCCCCATTACAACCCCAACCCGGAAGCCATGGAAATGCTCCACGACATGGCCGCGTCGGTGCGCGAAACCGGCGCCGATTTCGCCCTGGGCTTCGACGGCGACGGCGACCGCTGCGGCGTGGTCGATGACGAGGGCGAAGAGATATTCGCCGACAAGGTGGGCGTCATCATGGCGCGCGACCTCTCCAGGCTCCATCGAGGCGCGACCTTCGTGGCCGATGTGAAATCCACCGGGCTCTTCGCCTCCGATCCCGAATTGCAGAAGAACGGTGCCAAGGCCGATTACTGGAAAACCGGCCATTCCCACATGAAGCGCCGGGTCAAGGAAATCGGCGCGCTGGCGGGTTTTGAGAAATCCGGCCACTACTTCCTCGCCGCGCCGATCGGGCGCGGCTACGATTGCGGCCTGCGCGTCGCGGTCGAGATCTGCAAGCTGATGGACCGCAATCCCGACAAATCCATGTCCGACCTGCGCCGCGCCCTGCCGCGCACATGGGCCACCCCCACCATGTCGCCATATGCAGCGGATAGCGAGAAATACGACATCCTCGCGCGCATCGTGGAAAAACTGGTCGCCAGGCACGAAGCAGGCGAAAAACTCGCGGGCCGCCCCATCGCGCAGGTCGTGACCGTCAACGGCGCCCGCGTCATCCTCGACAACGGCTCATGGGGCCTCGTGCGGGCCTCCTCGAACACCCCCAATCTCGTCGTGGTCTGCGAAAGCTCCGAAAGCGAAGAGGAAATGCGCGCCATCTTTCACGACATCGACACGGTGATCCGCACCGAACCGGGCGTCGGCGCCTACGATCAGACGATCTGAGACATCAATCATCGCGCCTGACGAACCGGCACAATGAGTATTTTTTCCAAGAAAGAGACCAGGAGGCTGGCTGAATCCGCCCCCTCCTGCTCTTTCTTGGCCCAAATACTCAATCACAAGCTGCCATCTTGCGGGCCGCCTCGCGTGCGCGTCCCAGTTACTCGGCCGCGATCAGCCCCCGCCCCTTGAGCAATGCCTCCACCCCGGGCAAGCGCCCGCGGAAACGCTGATACAGCTCACCCGCATCGACCGATCCGCCCTTCGACAGGATATGCGCCTCAAGTGCCCGCGCGAGGGCGGGATCGAACGCATCGCCCGCCTCTTCGAAGGCGGCAAAGGCATCAGCATCCATCACCTCGGACCACATGTAGGAATAATAACCGCTCGAATAGCCGTCGCCCGAAAACACATGCGCAAATTGCGGGCTGGCATGGCGCATCACGATCGCATCCGGCATCCCCAGCCGGTCGAGCACCTCGGCCTGCCGCGCCATCACGTCGCCCGGCGCCGCGCCGTCGTGAAACTCCAGGTCGACCATGGCCGAGGCGACATATTCCACCGTCTGGAACCCCTGGTCGAAATTCGCCGCCGCCAGCACCTTGTCCAGAAGGGCCTGTGGCATCGCCTCGCCGGTCTCCACATGCCGCGCGAATTCGCGCAGCACTTGCGGCACCTCAAGCCAGTGTTCATAAAGCTGCGAGGGCAATTCAACGAAATCGCGCGCCACTGACGTGCCCGACACGCTCTCATAGGTCACGTCCGACAGCATCTGGTGCAGCGCGTGGCCGAACTCGTGAAACAGCGTACGCGCATCGTCATAGGACAAAAGCGCCGGTTCGCCCTTGGAAAAATTGCACACGTTGATCACAACCGGCGCCTGCTCGCGCGGGAATTTCGCCTGCCCGCGCATCGCCGAGCACCACGCCCCCGAACGTTTCGAGCCACGCGCGAAATAATCGCCGATGAACACCGCCACATGGCGCCCCTCGCGCGTCACCTCCCAGGCCCGGCAATCGGGATGGTAAAGCGGCACGTCAAGCGGCTTGAACTCCAGCCCGAAAAGCCGGTTCGCACAGGCAAAGGCCGCCGCGATCATCGCGTCGAGCGAGAGATAGGGCTTCACCTCCGCCTCGTCGAAATCGTGTTCCGCCCGGCGTCGCCTTTCCGCGTAATAGCGCCAGTCCCACGGCTCAAGCCGCCCGTTGACGCCATCGGCATGCATCATATCTTCAAGCACCGCCGCATCCGCCTCGGCGCGCGCCTTCGCCGGTTCCCAGACCGCCATTAACAGGCCGCGCACCGCCTCCGGCGTCTTGGCCATCTCGGTCTCGAGCTTATATTGCGCGAAATTGCCATAACCCAAAAGCTTCGCCCGCTCTTCGCGCAGCGCCAATATCTCGGCGGCAATCGCGCAGTTGTCCGTCTCGCCTCCGTTCGCACCCCGCGCGGCCCAGGCCCGGAACGCCCGCTCGCGCAGATCGCGGCGCGGCGAGAATTGCAGGAACGGCACGATCAGCGACCGCGACAGCGTGATCACAGGCCCGTCCTTTCCCTTTTCGCGCCCGGCCGCCCGCGCGGCCTCCACCACGAAACCGGGAAGCCCATCAAGGTCGCTTTCGCAGAGCTCCATCACCCAATCGCGCTCATCCGCCAGGAGGTTCTGGGTGAATGCCGTGCCAAGTTCGGCCAGCCGCGCCTTGATCTCGGTCATCCGCACGTCGGCCTCACCCTCAAGCGCCGCACCCGCGCGCAGGAAATTCCGTCGGGTCAGCATCAAAACCCGCGCCTGTTCCTCGTCGAGGTTCAACCCCTCGCGCGTCTCCCAGACCGCCTCGATCCGGGCATAAAGCGCCTTGTTGGCCGTCACGGCCGCGAAATGCCGCGCCAGCCGAGGCGAGAAATCACGCTGCAATTGCTGTCGCTTGTCGTTGCTGTCCGCCCCTGCCACGGTGAAGAACACCGACAACACCTTGTCGAGGCGTTCGCCCGCCGCCTCGAGCGCCCCGATCACGCTGTCGAAATCCGCCGGACCGGTCTGCGCGGCGATCGCCGCGATCTCGGCCTCGTGCTCGGCCAGTGCCGCCTCCAGGGCCGGGGCAAAATCCTCGTCCGAAATGGCGTCGAACGGGGCGATCCCGAACGGCGTGTCCCAATCGGTCAAAAGCGGGTTGGTCATCGCGGCCTCCTGTCATGTCCGGGCTCAGACATAGACCCTCCCGCGGGCGCTCACAATGCCATGCCGCGCGCCCCGTTAACCCCCGATCGTTACATATGAAACCGGTTTGGGCGGCAGCCGGGTGGCAGCCGCGCGGCAGCCGGATGTCACCCCCCGATATCGGCCCTGCCAGGTGGCGTTAACCTTTCGCGCCGCGACCGGCGCAAACCGGGCAATCCGCGCGCGGTTTCAGGCGCATCTTGCGGCTCTCGCCATGAAGCCCGTCAAAGATCATCATCTGGCCGCGCAAGGTTTCGCCCGCCCCTGTGACCAGCTTCACCGCCTCCAGCGCCATCATCGACCCGACCACCCCCGGCAGGGGCGAAACCACTCCCGCCTCGGCACAGGACGGCGCCAGTTCGGGCGCCGGGGCCTCGGGGAAAATGCATTGATAACAAGGGCCTCCGCGCGCCGGATCGAAGATCGAGACCTGTCCTTCCCATTGCGCGATCGCCCCCGAGATGAGCGGCTTTTCCTGCTCCACACAGACCCGGTTGGCAAGATAGCGGGTCTCGAAATTGTCTGTCCCGTCGATCACAAGGTCATATTCCGCGATCAATGCCCCGGCGATCTCCCCGGTCAGCCGCCTCTGATAGGGTCGCACCTCGACATAGGGGTTGAGCGCCTCCATCGCCTGCATCGCCGATTGCACCTTGGGCATCCCCGTCCGCCCATCCGTATGAACCACCTGCCGCTGCAGGTTCGACGCCTCCACAACGTCATCGTCGATCACCCCGATCCGTCCCACCCCGGCGGCCGCGAGATAGAGCAGAACCGGCGATCCAAGCCCCCCGGCCCCAATCACCAAAACCTTGGATTTCTTGAGCTTTTTCTGCCCCGGCCCGCCCAGTTCACGCAGCACGACATGGCGCGCATAGCGGTTCAATTCACCCGGCGCGAACGGTCCCTGTGCCTCTGTCCGGGTCTCGTCAACCGGCATGGCCCGCCGTTTCAACCATCCCAGCCCCTGCATGTAGAGCCCGACCAGACCCACGGCGCCACCAAGGATAAGCCACCCCTCCGACCCGCCCCCGGTCGCCATCCGCAGCGGATGCGTCGCGGGAAAAATCAGTTGCACGACCAGGACCGCGATATAGATCACGCCGATCAGCGACCAGATTACCCCGCCCGGGAGGCGCAGCGCACGCCCCAGGCCCCAGACCACCGCCATGATGCCCAGCACCGCCAGCATCAGCCGCGCCCCGTCGAGCCGAAACCGCCACCGCCGCGCGCCGTCTCGCTCAACGACTCCGCCAGTACGAAGCCCGCCTGCACCACCGGGGCCACAACCATCTGCGCGATCCGCTCGCCATGCACCACATCGAACGCCGCGTCGCCCGCATTCATCACGATCACGCACAGTTGCCCGCGGTAATCGCTGTCGATCGTGCCCGGGCTGTTGGGCAAGGTTATTCCGTGCTTGAGCGCAAGCCCCGAACGCGGCCGCACCTGCACCTCGTAACCATTTGGAATCTCGATCCGAAATCCGGTCGGAATCAACGCCCTCTGCCCCGGTTCCAGGATCACGGCACCCCGCTCCGGCAGGTTCGCGCGCAAATCCGCCCCCGCTGCCCCGGCGCTCTCATAGCGCGGCAACGGCACGTCGCGATCCGCCCCTTCGACCCAACTCAGCCTGACCTGAACCACGCCCCACCTTTCATCTTGCCCAAAATACTCCCGCCGGAGGCATCAATCCTCGCCTTCCAGCGCCTCGGCGATCCGCACCGCCAGCCGCCTCGCGACCTCGTCCTTGCCCATTCGCGGCCAGTCCTCGACGCCGTCCTCCGTGACCAGGTGAACGGCATTCTCGGCCCCGCCCATGATCCCGGTTTCCGGGCGCACATCGTTGGCCACGATCCAGTCGCAGCCCTTGCGCAGCCGCTTGGCCCGTGCGTTGGCGATCACGTCGTCGGTCTCGGCGGCGAACCCCACCACCAGCCCCGGACGCCCCTTTTCCATCCGGCTCACCGTGGCGAGGATATCCGGGTTCTCCGCAAACTCCAGCACGGGTGGTTTCCCGTTGTCCTTCTTGAGCTTCGAGCCGCTCGCCGTCTTGACCCGCCAATCGGCCACGGCCGCCGCGAACACCCCCGCATCGACCGGAAGCGCATCCTGCACCGCGCCCAGCATCTCCTGCGCGCTTTCCACCTCGACAACCTCGCATCCCAGCGGGCGCGCCGCATCGGCCGGGCCGGTGACGAACACCACCTCGGCACCCAACGCCACCAACGCCTCGGCAATCGCCGTTCCCTGCGCCCCCGAGGAACGGTTGGCAAGATAGCGGACCGGATCGATCGGCTCATGCGTGGGCCCCGAGGTCA
The DNA here is from genome assembly GCF_041686535.1 of Aquicoccus sp. Taxonomy (NCBI): domain Bacteria; kingdom Pseudomonadati; phylum Pseudomonadota; class Alphaproteobacteria; order Rhodobacterales; family Paracoccaceae; genus Aquicoccus; species Aquicoccus sp. Next base: position 31,042 of record NZ_JAWLDS010000017.1, read on the forward strand.
CGAGGATTCGCCGGCTCCGCAACGGCCCGTCCCCCACCGCCTGCTCGATCGCCGTGACAATCTCCATCGGTTCCGACATCCGCCCCGGCCCGAACTCGCCACAAGCCATGTCACCCGCGTTGGGGCCGACAAACCGCACGCCATCGCCCTGCAAGAGCGCGATATTGCGCTGGCTGGCGGGGTGCTCGTACATTCTCACATTCATCGCCGGGGCCACCAGGACCGGCGTGTCCGTCGCCATCAACAGCGTCGAGGCCAGGTCATCCGCGTGCCCCCCCGCCATCCGGGCGAGCAAATCCGCCGTCGCAGGGGCCACGACCACGAGGTCGGCCACACGGGAAAGCTGGATATGGCCCATCTCGGCCTCGGCGGTCAGGTCGAAAAGATCGGAATGCACCGTCTCGCCCGCCAGCGCCGCCACCGAAAGCGGGGTTACAAATTCGCCCGCTGCGCGGGTCATCACCGGCGTCACCGCCGCGCCGCGCTCGCGCAGCTTGCGGATCAGGTCGAGGCATTTATAGGCCGCGATCCCGCCGCCGATTATCAGAAGAATGCGTTTGCCGCCCAGCATCGCGACCTCCCCGGTGCTCATGCACCACTGTTAAGGTGGAAGAGGCACGAAAACAATGGCGTCAGCCATCCTTGCGGAACGCCGCGCAGGGGTCTTCCCGCTCGGCCACCGGCACCTCTTCGACCGCGTCGAACGCGCCCTCGGCCTCGCCCTCTTCGGCAATGGCCAGCGAAAACACCTTCGCTTCGGGCATAACGCGCTCCAGATAGACGGGCATGCCCCAATCCTTGCGCGCATGGCCATTGCCGGTGATCACCACCACCGGCCCGCCGGTCTCGTTCATTGCGGCACGTGTCTGCCGGGCCAATTCCGCATCGCGCAACCGTTGCAGATCGACCATTGCCGGCAACATCTCCTCGGGCAGCGCCTCACAATGGGCCTTGAACTGGAACCGTTCGCGCGCGGTCTGCTGATCGGCATCCAGCGGCTCATCAAGGCCGTAAAGGGCCGCATCCCCACCGAAGAATGCCACCACACCCGCTTCCATCGCGTCGCGCGCCGCACCGCGGGGCACCGCGGCACCAAAGACGCGCGCCTCGGGCGCAGCCGTGAAAATCGGATGATACATCTCGAAATCCGGCCAGCCACCGGCCTGCCAATCCAGTGCCTCGGCAAGCGCCTCCGCGTCATCGCGCAATTCCGGCGTGACCCGCCCGGCCTGGTCCGGCGACAGCATCTCGAAGACGAGCGCCCCGGGATGCAACGCCGCCACCAGCTCGGCCTGGCGCGCATGGGCATTGGCATTGTCATGCACCTCGCCGAGGATCACCACATCCGCCGCGCGCATCTCCTGTGGCACATCGGCCCACACCATGCTCGCGACCGACAGCAACGCCGCGACGATCAATCCTCTCATGCTTCCCTCCGCCTTCGTGCTCTGCTAACTCCAACCTCTCTAAGGAGACGTCCATGGCTGCGCAACTCACCTTGGTTCTCGGCGGCATTGCCAGCGGCAAATCGGCATTCGCCGAGGGGCTGGTGCGGCAATCGGGCAAACCGATGATCTATCTCGCCACCGCCCAGCCCTTCGATGACGAGATGACGCAAAAGATCGAGCGCCATCGCAAGGCCCGCGGCCCGGGCTGGCACACCATCGAGGAACCGCTTGCCTTGGCACAAAACCTGCGCGAGATCGCGCCAGGCCAATGCGTTCTGCTCGATTGCGCGACCCTGTGGCTCTCCAATCACCTGCTCGCCGAAAGTGATATCGAGGCCGAAACCCATGCGCTTCTCGCCGCTTTCGCCGACTGTTCCTCCGATCTGGTTGTGGTGTCGAACGAGGTCGGCCTTGCCGGGGTGCCGGAAAATGCGCTGGCGCGACAATTCGCCAATGCACAGGGTCGCCTCAATCAATCCATCGCCGCACGCGCATCGCGGGTGATCCTTGTCACCGCCGGGTTGCCTCTCACGCTCAAGGGGCCGGTGGCATGAGCCGCATCTTCTGGGTGCGACACGGGCCGACCCATGCGAAAGCCATGGTCGGCTGGTCCGACCTGCCCGCCGATCTAACGGATCGCAACCGCCTAGACCGGCTCGCCGATTTCCTGCCGCGCGACGCACCCGTCATCTCGTCGGACCTTGTCCGCGCCACGGGCACCGCCGACGCCATCGCCCGCGACCGCCTGCGCCTGCCCCATGATCCCGACCTGCGCGAGATGCATTTCGGCGCATGGGAACTCAAGCGCCATCACGAGATCGAGGACCAGGCCCACGCCCGCGCCTTCTGGGAAACGCCCGGCGACCTCGCACCCCCCGGTGGCGAGAGCTGGAACGCTCTCTCCGCCCGCGTCGATCGGGCGGTTAACCGCATCTTCAGCCAATACCCTGAAAGTGACATCATCGCGGTCGCCCATTTCGGTGTGATCCTGACCCAACTGCAAAAGGCGCTCGGCCTTACCACTTACGAAACGTTTTCATTCAAGATCGACAATCTTTCGGTGACCGAACTGCATCGCGGAGAAACCGATTGGCACGCGAAACGGATCAACCACCTCCCCTGACCCGCCTTTTTGCATCGCGCGACACGACGTGACGTCCGGTAACACCCTGAACATTAACCATTCGTAAACCCTCCGCGCGCTACGGGTTAACCAAGTTTAACCAAGCTTCGGGGTCTGAATGGTCGCTCGCGCCTACACGGTTGCCTTCGAAGGGGTCGAGGCGCGCAATGTCGAGGTGCAATGCGCCGTCACCCCGGGCATGCCCGCCTTCTCCATCGTCGGCCTGCCCGACAAGGCGGTGAGCGAAGCACGCGACCGCGTGCGCACCGCGCTCAATTCCATGGCCATCGCCCTGCCGTCCAAGCGCATCACCATCAATCTCTCGCCCGCCGACCTCCCCAAGGAGGGCAGCCATTTCGACCTGCCCATCGCGCTTGCCCTTCTGGCCGCACTTGAAATCATTCCCCCCGACGCAGTCGAAACAACCACCTCGCTCGGGGAACTCTCCCTTGACGGTTCGCTCATCCCCGTCGTCGGCGCGCTGCCCGCCGCCATGGCCGCCGCCGAAGCCGACCGCATCCTGCTCTGCCCCGCCGCCTCGGGCGCGGAGGCCGCATGGGTCGGCGCGACCCAGGTGATCGCCGCCGCGCGGCTTTCCGACATGGTGCGCCACCTTAACGGCCAGACGCCGCTCACACCGGCCGAACCCGGTGAGGTCCAGCAGGCGCCGCACGCCCGCGACCTGCGCGACGTGAAGGGGCAGGAACGCGCCAAGCGCGCGCTCGAGATCGCCGCCGCGGGGCGCCATCACCTGATCATGGTCGGCACGCCCGGCTCGGGCAAATCCATGCTGGCCGCCCGCATCCCCACTATCCTGCCGCCGCTCGATCCCGGCGAGGCGCTGGACACCTCGATGATCCATTCGCTCGCCGGGCTGCTCGACGAGGGCGGCATTTCACGCAGCCGGCCGTTCCGTGAACCCCATCACACCGCGTCCATGGCCGCCATCGTGGGCGGCGGGCGCCAAGCGAAACCCGGCGAAATCAGCCTCGCCCATAACGGCGTGCTTTTCATGGACGAATTCCCCGAATTCGCCCGCACCGTCCTCGAAACCCTGCGCCAGCCGATCGAAACCGGCGAGGTGATGATCGCCCGGGCCAACGCGCATGTGAAATATCCCTGCAAGTTCATGCTCATTGCCGCGGCGAACCCCTGTAAATGCGGCTACCTCCCTGATCCGGCGCGCGCCTGCGCGCGGGTGCCGCAATGCGGCGAGGATTACCTCGGCCGCATCTCCGGCCCCCTCATGGACCGATTCGACCTGCGCATCGAGGTGCCGCCCGTCGCCTTTGCCGATCTCGACCTGCCTTCCTCGGGCGACGATTCACGCACCGTTGCCAGCCGTGTCGCCACAGCCCGCAACCGCCAGGGCGAACGCTTTGCCGATCACCCCGGCCCACGGCTCAATTCGGATATCGAGGGCGGCCTGCTCGAGGAGATCGCCACGCCCGACGCCGAGGGGCGCGCACTCCTGACCCGGGTGGCCGAACGCTTCGGCCTCTCGGCGCGCGGCTATCACCGGGTGCTGCGCGTCGCGCGCACGATTGCCGATCTCGACGGCTCGGACGCGGTCCGTCGCCCGCATGTCGCGGAAGCGGTCAGCTATCGCATCACCGCCCTGAAAGAGACCTGAGCCAGCCCGACAAGCCCCGCAGGGTCGCCATGGCCTCGGGCAGATAGGGCTGAAAGATCGGCCAGACATGCGGCAGATCATGCTCCAGGTTGACCTCGACCGCCGCGCCCTGACCCCGCATCCGATCGGCCAGGCGCAACGTATCATCGCGCAGGATCTCGGTATCACCAACAGTCAGCCAGACCGGTGGCGCACCCGCGAAATCCGCGAACAGCGGCGAGGCGCGCGGGTCTTCCGCTCCACCGTCCGGCAGGTACATCTCCACCATCTCGTCCGTCCTGTTGGTCGGCAACATGACATCGGCCTGCGCGTTCTCCTCGATGCTCTCACCCGAGTAGGTCAGGTCCGTGAACGGCGAAAACGCGAACAGTCCCTTCGGCACGTGCTCGCCCGTGCGCAATATCTCTCCAAGTAGCGCCAGCGCCAAACCGCCCCCGGCACTGTCGCCCCCCAGGATCACGCCGCCCGGATGCTCTGCAACGGCTCGGTAGGCGCTCAGCGCATCTTCCACCGCCGCCGGAAAGGGGTGCTCGGGCGCAAGCCGGTATTGCGGCAGACAGGCTGGCAGACCGCTCAGCCCCGACAACCGCGCCAGCATCGCCCGATGCGTGCGCGGCGAGCCGAAAACATAGCCGCCCCCATGAAAATAGAGCAAGACAGGCCCCGTGTCCCGCGCGACGCCCGGACCCGACACCCATTCGACAGGCACCCCGTTCAGGTGATCGGCCTGTACCCGGCTGCCCCAGGGCGCGAGAAAGAACAGCCGCGCCTTGCGCTCGAATGATCGCCGCAGCCTCTCATGCGACTGCACTTTGGCAAGCTGCCGCTTCTCGAAAAGCCGCAGCCCCCGGTTCAGAACATGCCGCACAACACTCACATCCGGCGCGCCTCGATCGCCTGCCAGATCCGTTCCGCCACGTTGATCCCGTCGAACCGCTCGAGCTCCTGAAGCCCTGTGGGCGACGTGAGATTGATCTCGGTCAGATAATCGCCGATCACGTCGATCCCCACGAAAACCTGTCCCTTCTCGCGCAAGAGCGGGCCAATCCGGTCACAGATCTCGCGGTCGCGCGCGCTCAGTTCGATCTTCTCGGGCCGCCCACCCACATGCATGTTGGACCGCGTCTCGCCTTCGGCTGGCACCCGGTTGATCGCGCCGATCGGCTCACCATCGACCAGGATCACCCGCTTGTCCCCGTTCGATACGTCGGGCAGAAATTTCTGCGCAATCAAAGGCTCGCGCGAGAACCCGGTGAACATCTCGTGCAGGCTCGACAGGTTCCGGTCGCTCTCGGTGAGGCGAAAGACACCCGCCCCACCATTGCCGTATAGCGGCTTGAGAATGATATCGCCGTGCCTGTCCTTGAACGCGCGGATCGTGTCGAGATCGCGGGCGATGGTGGTCGGCGGCGTGAGATCGGGAAAGTCGAGAACCAGCAGTTTCTCAGGGTAGTTGCGCACCCAGAACGGATCATTCACCACCAGTGTCTTGGGCGCAAGGCGCTGGAGCAGATGCGTGGTCGTGATGTAGAACATGTCGAACGGCGGATCCTGGCGCAGCCAGATCACATCGAAATCGCCCAGATCGACCACCACCCGCTCTCCAAGCTTGAAATGATCGCCCTTGACCCTCTGAACCTCGAGGGGCCAACCCTTCGCCGTGACCCGGCCCTCCTGGTAGGACAGGTGATCAGGTGTGTAATAGAAGAGTTCGTGCCCCCGCGCCTGCGCCTCCTCGGCGATCCGGAACGTGCTGTCCGCGTCGATATCGATCGGCCCGATCGGGTCCATCTGGATTGCGATCTTCATGCGCCGCTCCCTTGGTCAGATGCTCGAGGTCGGCCCATACATGACCCAAGCCCGCGACCAGCGCAATCCTCACCAAACCCTTCAACCCTCAGAAATCGGCAAGCGCGTTCTCCAGGACTTCGACCACCCCGCGCCCGTCAACCAACGCCACGTCGAGACGCATCTCGGTCAACTCGCCGCGCGGCTCACCGCCAAGGAACTCTTGCGCCGCGCTTCTGATCCGACCGGCCTGTGCCGGGCGAAGGCTTTCGATGGCGCGCGCATGGGTCGGTGCGGATTTGACCTCGACAAAGACCACCACATCGCCATCGCGCAAAACGAGGTCGATCTCGCCCCGGGAACCGCGCCAACGCCGATGGGCCACCCGCAACCCGCGCGCCTCGTAATGCCGCATCACCTGTTCCTCCGCCAGGGCCCCCGCGATATGTGCGCGCCGCCCGCGGCTTCGGCGTGCGGGCTCCGCGATCGCGTCATCAAGCGTCGTGTCCTTGTCTTGAACCGTCATTGCGCATCGCCACCCTGTTCACCCTCGGCGTCAGCCCCATTCACCGCGCCGGAATCGCCGTCACCGCCCTGATCCTCCTGCACATCACGACCGATCAGATCGAGCGCCCGTTGATACACCTGCCGCCGTTTCATTCCGCTTTCCGCCGCCACGAGGTCCACGCCATCGCGCAACGACATCCGCGGAATCACCTCTTTCAATCTCGAGTCGACATCATCCGAGCTAAGATTCGATGAATCCCCATCGGCACCCGCCACCACGAGGACAACCTCGCCCTTCACCGGGCGTTCTGCCATCTCGGCGGCCAGCTCGGTCAGCGTACCACGGCGCACTTCTTCGAACTTCTTCGTCAACTCACGGCAGAGCGCCGCAGGACGGTCCCCGCCAAGAACCGACGCCATGTCGGCCAGCGACGCCGCGCAGCGTTTGGGCGATTCGTAGAGAATCAGTGTCGCCTCTATCCTGGTTAGGCCTTGCAGGGCGGATTTTCGCCGTCCCTTGTGGCTCGGCAGGAACCCCGCGAACAGAAACCGGTCGGTCGGCAGCCCCGAAAGCGTCAGCGCAACGATGGCCGCCACCGGGCCGGGTGCCGCCGTGACCGGCGTGCCATCCTCCCGCGCGGCCCGCACCAGATCGAACCCCGGGTCGGCGACCATCGGCGTTCCCGCCTCCGATGCATAGGCCACCGATCTGCCTTCCCGCAGCCATTGCAGCAGCTTCGGACGCACCTTCGGCCCATTGTGGTCGTGGTATGCGATCAGCGGACGATCTCCCAGAACCACCCCGTGGATGTCCAGCAGCCGCCGCATTGAACGCGTGTCCTCGGCCGCGATCACATCCACGTCGGCCAGTATGTCGAGCGCCCTGAGCGTGATGTCCCGCGCTGTGCCGATCGGCACCGAGACGAGGTAGAGACCTCCGTCGAGATCGGCGGATTTCGGATTCACCACTGGACCCCATGGATATGACGCTTATTATATTCCCACATTTACCGTCGCCCTAGCGGGCGGCCAAACAGGGAGTGTTTCTCTGCCCATGGTTGCTGTTTTGAATCCGATCCGCAAGAGCGTAGCGCCGCTCATTGCCCTTCTGTCGATGGTCTGGCTTGCAGGCTGCGACCCGGCCAACCTTTCCGGACCAGCAATCGGCGACTCGTCGATCAACACCTCGAAGCCGGTCCCTGTCGCCTTGCTCGTTCCAAGTGGATCGGACCAGTCAGGCGACGAGAAGCTTGCCCAAAGCCTCGAGAATGCAGCACGGCTCGCCGCGGCCGACCTCGACGGGGTGGAGGTTGATCTCAGGGTCTACGCAACGGCCGGAAATGCAGAACAGGCACAAGAGGCGGCCGAGCGGGCCGTGGACGAAGGCGCCAAGATCATCCTCGGCCCGGTCTATGCAGAATCCGCCAACGCGGTCGGCAATGCCGTTGCCGACAAGGGCGTGAATGTTCTTGCCTTCTCGAACAACACCACGATTGCCGGTGGCAATGTGTTCGTGCTTGGCCCCACCTTCGACAACACTGCCGACCGCCTGGTGGAGTTCGCCGGGCGTCAAGACAAATCCCGGATCCTCCTGGTCCATTCCGATAACCTGTCCGGCGAACTGGGCAGTCGCGCCATCCAGAACGCGATCTCTGAGCATGGTGCCACACTTGCCGGTTCCGTCGAGTATACCTTCAGCCAGGACGGCGTTATCGACGCCATTCCGCGCATCAAGGACACCGCGCGCTCCGGTGAGGCCGACTCGATCTTCTTCACCTCCGACACGGCCGGTGCGCTGCCCCTCTTCGCCCAGATGCTGCCCGAGGCCGGCCTCGGGCCCGATGAAATCCAGTTCGCCGGCCTGACCCGCTGGGACATCCCACCGCAAACCCTAGAAATGCCCGGTGTTCAGGGTGGCTGGTTCGCGCTGCCCGATCCCGACCGGACCAAGCGTTTCGCGGAGCGCTATTCCGACGCCAATGACAGTACACCGCATCCCATTGCGGGGCTGGCCTATGATGGCATCGCCGCGATCGGTGCGCTGGTGGAATCGGGGCGCTCCGATGCGCTCTCTGCCAGTGCCCTGACCCAGGGCGCGGGATTCCAGGGGGCGACGGGGATCTTCCGGCTTCGCTCCGATGGCACCAATGAAAGGGGCCTCGCCGTGGCCCGGATCCGTGACAAACAGGTGGATGTGATTGACCCTGCCCCAAGAGCCTTCGGCGGCGCCGGGCTCTGACCCGTCCGCTCCGCTCGGCACCGTCGAACCGGCGCACGCCGACATCCCCGATGACCTGATCTGCCCGGCGACCGCGATCTTCGACCGGGCGGACATATCGCGCATGCTCGACATTGCCGCGAAAGAGGCCCGCGACGAGACCGAATTGCGAAGCGCCGCGGTCAGCATTCTCTCCGACGCGCGCAAGGGTGGATTCGCGGCCATCGAGGCGGGTCTGCGCGCCGAGCCCTTCGCCGCCCGTCCCGCCATACGCGCCTATAGCTGGCTGACGGATTGCGTCGTCACCAGTGTTTTCGACCTCGTCCTGAGCCACATCCATCCACCGCCCGATCCGACCGGGAGCGAACGCCTGTCGCTTCTGGCCGTCGGCGGATACGGTCGTGGCGAAATGGCGCCGCAATCGGATATCGACCTGCTGTTTCTGACACCTCGCAAGATCACCCCATGGGCCGAGAGCGTCATCGAGTCCATGCTCTACATTCTCTGGGACATGCGACTCAAGGTTGGCCACGCCAGCCGCACGGTAAAGGACTGCCTGAACCTCGGGCGCGACGATTACACCATCCGCACCGCCCTGCTCGAGCACCGCTACATCACCGGCGATGCCGCGCTCGCCGCACGGCTCAGCCAACGCCTCCGCAAGGAGCTTTTCAACGGCACCGAGCGTGATTTCATCGAGGCGAAACTGGCCGAGCGCGAAACCCGTCATGCCAAGCAAGGCCAGCGCTATGTCGTCGAACCCAATGTGAAAGAAGGCAAGGGCGGCCTGCGCGACCTGCAATCGCTGTTCTGGATCGCCAAATACATCCACGATGTACGCAATGCGCGCGACCTTGTGCGCCTCAAGGTCTTTTCCGAGGACGAGTTTCGCACCTTCGACACCGCCGAGACCTTCCTCTGGGCGGTGCGCTGCCACATGCACCTGATCACCGGGCGCCCGAACGATCAACTGACCTTCGATCTCCAGGTCCAGGTGGCGGACCGGATGGGCTATGTCGACAAGGGCGGGCGCCGGGCCGTCGAACATTTCATGCAGGATTACTACCGACAGGCCACCCGCGTGGGCGATCTCACGCGCATCTTCCTGACGAAGCTCGAAGCCGCCCATGCCAAGGCCGAACCCCTGCTGGAACGGCTGTTCAAGCGTCGCCGCAAGCTCAAGCCCGGGTATCTGCAAGTGCATGGGCGGCTGGCCATCGAGGATGAGAAAGCCTTCCTGTCCGATCCGCTGAACCTCCTGCGACTGTTCGAGGAGGCGCTGCGCACCGGGATGCTCATCCACCCTGACGCGATGCGTCTTGTCACAGCCAATCTCGACATGATCGACGATGCGATGCGCGCGGATCGCGAGGCGAACCGCATTTTCCTCGATCTTCTGCTCAAGCATGGCAACCCCGAACGTGCCCTGCGCCGGATGAACGAACTCGGCGTTCTCGCCGCCTTCATTCCCGAATTCGAACCGATCGTGGCGATGATGCAATTCAACATGTATCACGCCTACACGGTCGACGAGCACACGATCCAGGTCATCTCGAATTTCAACGCCATCGAACAGGGAGAGCTTGACGAGGAACTCCCTGTCTCCGCGGACATTCTCAAGCGCAAGAGGCTCAACCGCAAGGTCCTCATGGTGGCAATGCTGTGCCACGACATCGGCAAGGGGCGCGATGTCGATCACTCGATCCTCGGTGCCCAGATCGCGCGCCGCGTGGCCGCACGGCTGGGACTGAAACCCAAGGAGGTCGACACGGTTGAATGGCTGGTCCGCTATCACCTGCTGATGTCGGACATGGCCCAGAAACGCGACATCGCCGATCCGCGCACCGTGCGCGATTTCGCCAAGGCCGTCGGCAGCGTGGCCCGGCTTGATCTCCTGCTGTTGCTGACCGTCTGCGACATCCGCGGCGTCGGGCCAAAGACCTGGAACAACTGGAAGGCGGTGCTCCTGCGCGCGCTCTACCGTCAGACCCGGCTTGCCCTCGAAGAGGGGATCGAGGCGCTCTCGCGCGAAGTGCGCGGAACCGAAGCGAAAAAGAACCTGCGCGCGGCGCTCCCGGACTGGGACGCCAACGACCTCAAGCGCGAGACCAACCGCCACTACGACCCCTACTGGCAGGGCCTACATGTCACCGCCCATGTCGTCTTTGCCCGGTTGCTCAAGGACATCCAGGATGACGAGATCCGGATCGACCTTCACCCGGACGAAGATCGCGACGCCACCCGCGCCTGTTTCGCCATGGCCGACCATCCCGGAATTTTCAGCCGGATGTGCGGCGCGCTGGCGCTCGTCGGCGCGAATATCGTCGATGCCCGGACATTCACCACCAAGGATGGCTATGCCACGGCCGCCTTCTGGATCCAGGATTCCGCCGGCCACCCCTTCGAGGCCAGCAAGCTCAAGCGGCTTGAAGGGATGATCCACAAGACCCTCAAGGGCGAGATCATCGCTGCCGATGCGATGGCCGATCGCGACAAGTTCAAGACCCGCGAAAAGGCGTTCCGCGTGCCAACCTCGATCACCTTCGACAATGATGGCTCCGAGATCTACACCATCATCGAGGTCGACACCCGCGACCGCCCCGGCCTGCTGTTCGACCTGACCCGGACCATGGCCAATGCCAACATCTATATCGCCTCCGCGGTGATCGCGACCTATGGCGAACAGGTCGTGGACAGCTTCTATGTCAAGGACATGTTCGGGCTGAAACTGCACTCCGAAACCAAGCAGAAGGCGCTCGAGAAAAGGCTGCGCGCCGCCATCCAGACCGGCGTGGAACGTGCGCGCCAGCCCTGAAAGGCTGGACTTCGCTACCGTCGAACCACCGCGTTTGCGTCATCAAGGACGGCGCTTGCGCGGTCGCTTCTTAATCCCTCATCGCCGGGATGGCCGCGCCCTGACCGCGCCGGACGGGTCTTTTTTCACCCGTTTTCCCCATGCTACATTCCCAACCAGCGCCGGGCAGGTTAGAACGCCCCAAAGAAGGGCCAGAGCAGATCATGAAACCCATCCGCCTTGTCTCCGGCTTTCTCACCGTGGGGTTCTGGACTCTTGCCTCGCGGATTCTCGGCTTCCTGCGCGAGGTCATGCTGCTGGCCCTGGTCGGGCCCGGACCGGTGATGGATGCCTTCGTTGCCGCCTTTCGGCTGCCCAACATGTTCCGGCGCTTTTTCGCGGAAGGCGCCTTCAACGCCGCCTTCGTCCCGATGTTTGCCAAACGCTACGAAGCGGACGAAGCCCCAAGCGCATTTGCCAGCGAGGCCCTCAGCGGCCTGGCCTTCATCGTGCTTTCCCTGACGGCGCTTGCGATGATCTTCATGCCCGCGCTCGTCTGGGCCACGGCCGAAGGTTTCGCCGGGGATGAGCGCTTTGACATGACCGTGGGATTCGGGCGGATCGTCTTTCCTTACATCCTCTTCATGTCACTCTCGGCGCTCTTTTCGGGCGTGCTCAATGCCACCGGGCGCTTTGCCATCGCAGCCGCGGCGCCGGTCCTGCTCAATATCTTCGTGATCTGCGCCATGGGGGCGGCCGCCCTGCTCGGACAGACCGTGATCCTCTGGCTGGTCTGGACCATTCCCTTTGCCGGGATCGCCCAGCTTGCACTGGTCTGGACCGCCGCGTCACGCGCGGGCGTGCGCATCCGCCCCGGTCGGCCCCGCTGGACCCCCGACATGAAACATCTCGTCGCCGTGGCCATCCCCGCGGCGCTCAGTTCGGGCGTCATGCAGATCAACCTGCTCGTCGGACAGCAGGTCGCCTCGCGCTATGACGCCGCCGTCAGTTGGCTCTTCGCCGCCGACCGTCTCTATCAGCTTCCGCTCGGCGTCGTGGGAATTGCCGTGGGTATCGTCTTGTTGCCGGACCTCTCCCGGCGTCTGCGCAACGAGGACAGTGACGGCGCACGCCACGCCTTTTCCCGCGCCGGCGAGATCTCGCTGGCGCTCACCATTCCCTCTGCGGTGGCGCTGGTCGTGATCCCCATGCCGCTTGTGTCGGTGCTGTTCGAGCGTGGTGCACAAACCAGCGATGACAGTGCCGCCATTGCCCTTGCGGTGGCCGTCTATGGCCTCGGCCTGCCGGCCTTCGTTCTGCAGAAGGTCCTGCAACCGCTCTATTTTGCGCGCGAGGACACCCGCACCCCCTTTCGCTTCGCGGTCTGGGCGATGGTGATCAACGCGGCGGTGGCGATCGGGCTGCACCCCTATATCGGCTGGATCGCCGCCGCGCTTGCCACCACGCTCGCCGGTTGGGCAATGGTCTGGCTCCTGGCACGTGGCGCACGCCCGATGGGCGATGTGGCGCGCTTCGATGACAGGTTCCGCCGCCGGATCTGGCGCATGTGTCTCGCCGCGGGGCTCATGGGCGCGGTTCTATGGGGCATGAACCTGCTACTGGGCCCGATGATCGTTGCGCCGGGCTGGCGCTATCTTGCGCTCCTCATCCTGATCGGCGCAGGCATCATCAGCTATTTCGGCCTCGGCCAGTTGATCGGCGCATTCTCGCTGCGCGACTATCGTGAGGCCCTGCGCCGCAGGGGCTGATTCCCGCGCCCCCATGGATTGCATCGAGGTGGCGCCAATGAGTATTTTCCCCAAGAAAGTTTCAGGAGAAAGATCACATGGCTTTCCCGGTTTTGCCCCTTGAACAGGAACAAAAAGTGATCAACTCTGTTGATTGAGCCCGTCCGGAGCCGACCATGCCTTATGCCCATTCCGACTCGTCCCAACCGATGATGCACGCCCCGGCCCCCGACCGGGAGGTCCGCGAGAAACTCGAAGGCGGCAAGCCCTTTGTCATGCAGTCGACGTTCGAGCCTGCAGGCGATCAGCCCACGGCGATTGCGGAACTGTCACAGGGCATTCTCGACAGCGAACAGAACCAGGTTCTGCTGGGCGCAACCGGCACCGGCAAGACCTTCACCATGGCCAAGGTCATCGAGGCGACCCAGCGCCCGGCGATCATCCTGGCCCCGAACAAGACATTGGCGGCCCAGCTTTACGGCGAGTTCAAGGGCTTCTTTCCCGATAACGCGGTCGAGTATTTCGTCTCCTATTACGACTATTACCAGCCCGAAGCCTATGTCCCGCGCAGCGACACCTATATCGAGAAGGAATCCCAGATCAACGAACAGATCGACCGGATGCGCCACTCGGCCACCCGCGCCCTTCTCGAACGGGACGATGTTATCATCGTGGCCTCGGTTTCCTGCATCTATGGCATCGGCAGCGTCGAAACCTATGGCGCGATGACCCAGGATCTCAAGGTGGGCAGCACCTATGACCAGCGCGCGGTCATCGCAGATCTGGTCGCCCAGCAATACCGCCGCAACGACCAGGCGTTCCAGCGCGGCAGCTTCCGGGTCCGCGGCGATTCGCTCGAGATCTTCCCGGCGCACCTCGAAGATCGCGCCTGGCGGCTCTCGTTCTTTGGCGAGGAGCTTGAATCCATCACTGAGTTCGATCCCCTGACCGGCGAGAAGACCGATCGCTTCGATCACATCCGGATCTATGCCAATTCGCATTACGTGACGCCCAAACCCACGATGCAGCAGGCCATCCAGGGCATCAAGAGAGAGCTGCGCCAGCGCCTCGATCAACTCGTCGGCGAGGGCAAGCTCCTCGAGGCCCAGCGCCTCGAACAGCGCACCAACTTCGACCTCGAGATGCTCGAGGCCACCGGTGTCTGCAACGGGATCGAGAACTATTCGCGCTACCTCACGGGCCGTGCCCCGGGCGAGCCGCCGCCCACGCTTTTCGAATTCATCCCCGACCATGCCATCGTCTTTGCCGATGAATCCCATGTCAGCGTGCCGCAAATCGGCGGCATGTACAAAGGCGACTACCGGCGCAAGTTCACCCTCGCCGAGCACGGCTTCCGCCTGCCGTCCTGCATGGACAACCGCCCTCTGAAGTTCGAGGAATGGGACGCGATGCGCCCGCAATCCGTCTTCGTATCCGCCACCCCCGCAAAGTGGGAACTCGAACAGGCCGGCGGGGTCTTTACCGAGCAGGTCATCCGCCCCACCGGCCTGCTCGATCCGCAGATCGAGATCCGCCCCGTCGAAACCCAGGTCGATGACCTGCTCGACGAGGTGCGGCGCGTGGCTCAAAGCGGCTATCGCGTCCTTTGCACCACGCTGACCAAGCGCATGGCCGAGGACCTGACCGAATACCTGCACGAACAGGGCATCCGCGTCCGCTACATGCATTCCGACATCGACACGATCGAAAGGATCGAGATCCTGCGCGACCTGAGGCTCGGGGCCTTTGACGTGTTGGTGGGCATCAACCTGCTGCGAGAGGGGCTCGACATCCCCGAATGTGGCCTCGTGGCCATTCTAGACGCGGACAAGGAAGGCTTCCTGCGCTCGGAAACCTCGCTCATCCAGACGGTCGGGCGCGCGGCGCGCAACGCTGAGGGCCGCGTCATCATGTATGCCGACCGCATCACCGGCAGCATGCAGCGCGCCATCGACGAGACCGAGCGCCGCCGCGCCAAGCAGATCGCCTATAACGAGGAACACGGCATCACTCCCGAAACCATCCGCAAGAATGTCGACGACGTGCTGGCGGGGCTTTACCCGGCCGACGTGGACATGAGCCGGGTCACGGCAAAGGTCGACAAACCGCTGCATGGCGCCAATCTCGAAAAGGTGTTGGAGGGCATGCGCGACGACATGCGCAAGGCCGCCGAAAACCTGGAATTCGAGGAAGCCGCCCGCCTGCGCGACGAGATCAAGCGGCTGGAGGCGGTGGATCTGGCCATCGCCGACGACCCGCTCGCGCGGCAATTCGCCGTGGAAAAGGCGTCGGACGCGGCCGTGGGCACGCGGGGGCGTTCGACGGCAGGGCGCGCCGGCCAGCGCGGGGGAAATGTCAAGCGCAAGGGGCGGTGAACCGCCGGATATCCGTGATCACGACCACCATCATCTCAACGTCTCACCCAGGCATCCGCCGCATCAAACGCTTTTGCATCCACAGAAGGATTCTGGCGTTTCATCAAAGTGTTGCAACCGGATTTCAAGGTGAAACCGCATCGCTCTCGTCGATCTGATCCACAACCACGCCCAATCGCCGGGCGCAATTGCCACCCGACGCTCTGAGCCGTCAACGCAGCGCACCTTTCTCAACAAGCTCGCTCAATCCATTGAGAATCCGTGCCAATTGCTCCCTGAGGCGCGTCGCTTTCGCCGCATCCCAGTCCCAGGGCGCGGCCTCTTCCATATAGGTGGATTGCGCCAATTCCATCTGGATCGCGTGAATTCCCGCCTCCACGTCGCCATAATGGCGTGTTGTCCACCCACCGCGGAACCGTCCGTTGGTGATGCTGGAATAGCCACCGGCCGCGGCACAAATCTTTTCCACGGTTTTCTCCACAATAGCTGCGCAGGTTGTGGATAGATTTGTGCCAATGTTGAAATCCGGCAAGGAACCATCGAAGAGTCTGGGGATAACTGACCGGATCGAATGGCAATCGTAAAGCACCGCCACGCCATGTTTTGCCTTCACCCGCGCCAGTTCTGTGGATAAAGCCGCGTGATAGGGCGCGTGATACACCTCGATACGCCGCGCGATCTCGGCCGCGTCGGGCGCGCAGCCCTCACGATGGATCGCTCGGCCGTCGAAATCGGTCAAGGGGCACAGATCGGTCGTGTTCTGCCCCGGATAGAGGCTTTGCCCGTCGGGCGGGCGGTTCACGTCGATGACATAGCGATGCTCGACTTGACGCACCATCGTAATATCGTCACGCAAGCCACTGTAAAGTCGATCAATATGCCAATCCGTGTCGGCCATCGCCCGGCCAGTCTCGTTCAAGCCTTCGCGAATGTCCCCGGGCAATTCCGTGCCGGTATGCGGCAGGCCCAGGACAATCGGCCCCCCACCACGCGTCACCTCGATCATCGTGCATCCTCCGCCGCGCGCAGGAAATCGCCCGCGCGCACCATTTCGGCCACCGTCTCGATCTCGCCGGCCATGAAGCGATCAGCGCCCAGTGGCGGCACCTCCTTGCGCAAGACCGCGATCATCCGTTGCAATGGCTCTGATGTCACCAAAGGCGCGCGCGCCTCGATCCCCTGCGCGGCGCAGAGCGCCTCGACAGCGTGAATCACACCGAGGTTCTCGACCATCCGGCACAGCCGATAGGCTCCGTGGGCCGCCATGCTCACGTGATCCTCCTGGTTCGCCGATGTGGGCGTCGAATCCGTGACGCAGGGGTTGGCCAGGTGCTTGTTCTCGCTCATCAATGCCGCCGTCGTCACCTCCGCGATCATGAAGCCCGAGTTCAGCCCCGGATCAGGCGTGAGGAACGGCGGCAGATCATGGCTCAGCGTCGGATCGACCATCAGCGCCACCCGCCGCTGCGCGATCGCGCCCATCTCCGACAGGGCCAGCGCGATCATGTCGGCGGCCATGCCCACAGGTTCGGCGTGGAAGTTCCCGCCCGAGACGATCCTCCCCTCCCCCGCCAGAACCAGCGGGTTGTCGGTCACCGCGTTGGCCTCGATCTCGAGAATCCGCGCCGCCATATCGAGCACGTCCCACGCCGCTCCCACCACCTGCGGCTGACAACGGATGCAATAGGGGTCCTGCACGCGGCTGTCGCCCTCTCGGTGGCTCTCGCGGATCTCGCTGCCCGCCAGCAGCGCGCGCATCCGCGCGGCGACCTCGATCTGTCCGGGCTGGCCGCGCAGGGCATGAATTTCCGCCAGCAACGGCGCGGTCGACCCCATGATCGCATCCGTCGACAACGACGCGATCACGATGGAATTTTCCGCCATCCGCCGCGCCCCGAAGAGGCCGGTCAGCGCGCAGGCGGTGGAAAACTGCGTCCCGTTGATCAGCGCCAGCCCCTCCTTGGGGCCAAGCACGATGGGCGTCAGCCCCGCACTCGCCAGCGCCGCAACACCCGACATCCGCGCGCCTTCGTAAATCGCCTCGCCCGCGCCGATCATCACCGCCGCCATATGCGCGAGCGGCGCCAGGTCGCCCGAGGCCCCAACCGATCCCTGATGCGGCACTACCGGGATCACGCCCCGCGCCAGCATCGCCTCGATCAATGCGATCACGTCCCAGCGCACGCCTGACGCCCCGCGCCCCAGCGACATGAGTTTGAGCACCATCATCAACCGCACCCGCGCCGGATCGAGCGGCGCCCCCACGCCACAGCAATGCGAAAGGATCAGGTTGCGTTGCAGCGTCTCGGTATCCTCGGGCGCGATCTTGCGACTGGCCAGTTTGCCGAACCCGGTGTTCACGCCGTAGACCGGCGCCTCGGCCTCTGCCGCCTCGGCCACCATCGCCGCCGCCGCCTCGACCGCGGGCCGCGCGCTTGCATCGAGCGTCACCGGCCTCTCCTCGCGCCAGACCTTTTCGATCTGCGCAAGCGTCACGGAACCGGGTGTCAGGATCATCTCTCACCTCCGAAGATGCGCGCATGAAGCGGGTTGAACCCGATCCGATAGGCCAGCTCCGCCGGCGTCTCCACGTCCCAGATCGCCAGGTCGGCGCGCAATCCGGGTGCAATTCGGCCCCGGTCGTCCAGGCCCAGCGCCCGCGCCGCATGGGCCGTCACCCCCAGGAGCGCCTCTTCCGGGGTGAGACGAAACAGCGTGCAGCCCATGTTGAGCGTCAAGAGAAGCGAGCTGAGCGGCGACGAGCCCGGATTGCAATCCGTGGCCAGCGCCATCGGCACCCGACGGGCGCGGAACGCCGCGACCGGCGGCACCTGCGTCTCGCGGATGGTATAGAACGCCCCGGGCAGCAGAACCGCCACCGTGCCGGATTTCGCCAGCGCCGCGGCGTCCTCGTCCGTGGCATATTCGACGTGATCCGCCGAGAGCGCCCCGTAACGCGCGGCAAGCTGCGTTCCGCCCATGTTGGAAAGCTGTTCGGCATGGAGTTTCACCGGTAAGCCAAGTTCACGCGCTGCATCGAAAACGCGCGCGATCTGACTGGTATCAAAGGCTATTCCTTCACAGAATCCATCCACCGCATCGACCAGCCCCTCGGCCTGCACCGCGCGCAGCGCCGGGATGCAGACCCCGTCGATATATGCATCCGCCTTCGCTCCCGCAGGCACCGCATGGGCGCCGAGGAACGAGGTGCACACCTCGACCGCGCGCCGCCGCCCCAATTCCCGCGCCGCGCGCAGCATCCTCAACTCGGTCTCGTGATCCAGCCCATAGCCCGACTTCACCTCGATCGTGGTCACACCCTCTCCGATCAGTGCATCGAGCCGCCCGAGCGCGCCGTCGATCAGCGCGGCGTCGCTCGCCGCCCGCGTCGCCGTCACGGTCGAGACGATCCCGCCCCCCTCGCGCGCGATCTGCTCGTAACTCGCGCCTTCAAGGCGCAGCTCGAACTCCCGCGCCCGGTGGCCGCCGAACACGATATGGGTGTGACAGTCGATCAGCCCCGGCGTGACCAGCCGCCCCTCGGCGCTCACCCGTTCCCAGCGGTCATAGTCGCGCGGCACCGTCCCCGCACCGGCCCAGGCGATCCGCCCGTCCTCGATCACCACCGAACCACCCTCGATCAGGCCATATCCGCCCTCCATCGTGGCAATCCGCGCATCGCTCAGCACCCAGCCTGACATATCTGTTGATTCCCGTTCTTGCCTCGCTTGATGGCTTTATGTATAGACATAATACCCCCGTCAAGAGGCCCGACCATGACCACGATCACCGCACGCCGCGCGCTTTTGCCCCAAGGATGGGCCGAGAACGTGGCCGTGACGCTGGGCGCGGATGGCCGCATCGCCAAGGTGGAAACAGGCGTTGCGGGCGGCGCGGGCCTTTTGCTGCCCGCGCCCGGCAACCTGCACAGCCACGCCTTTCAACGCGCCATGGCCGGCCTGACCGAGGCGCGCGGCCCCGGCGGGCGCGACAGTTTCTGGACATGGCGCAGGCTGATGTTCCACTTCCTCGACCGGCTCACCCCCGATCATGTCGAGGCGATCGCCGCGCAGGTCCAGATGGAAATGCTCGAAGCGGGCTATGCCGCGGTGGCCGAGTTCCACTATCTCCACCACCGCCCCGATGGCACCGCCTATGACAACCCCGCCGAGATGTCCGCCCGCATCGCCGCAGCCGCGTATGAGACCGGCATCGGCCTCACCCTCCTGCCCGTGCTCTATCAACAGGGCGGCTGCGACGGGCGCGCCCTTGGCGACGGCCAGCGCCGCTTCGGCACCGGAACGGATGATTTCGCCACGCTGATGGGTCACGCCGCGACCGCCCTCGCCCCCCTGCCCGACGCGCGGCTTGGCATGGCGCCGCATTCGCTGCGCGCCATCCCGCGCGACGTACTGACGCTCGTGCCACAGATGACCGACGGCCCGCTGCACATGCATCTCGCCGAACAACAGGCCGAGGTCGAGGAGGTTCGAACCGCCTATGGCGCGCGGCCCGTGGAATGGGCGCTCGACAACCTGCCACTTGACGGCCGCTGGTGCCTCATCCACCTCACCCGGATGACCGACGATGAAACCGCCCGCCTCGCCCCCACCGGCGCCGTGGCCGGGCTCTGCCCGATCACCGAGGCCAACCTGGGCGACGGCATCTTCAACGCCACCGGCTGGCAGGCCCATGGCGGCACCTTCGGCATCGGCAGCGATTCCAACGTTCTGATTTCGCTCGCGCAGGAACTGCGCCAGCTCGAATACTCCCAACGCCTGCGCGACCGCGCCCGCGCCGTTCTGGCCGAGGATGACCGCTCCACCGGCCGCGTGCTCTTCGAGGACGCGACCAAGGGCGCGGCCCGTGCCCTTGGCCGCGACGCGGGCGGGATCGCGCCGGGCATGCTGGCTGATCTCGTCATGCTCGACGACCGCAGCCCCGACATGGCCCACCGCCCGGGCGATACCATGCTCGATGCGTGGATCTTCGCGGGTGTGGGCGGGGTGCGCGATCTCTGGTCGGCCGGCCGCCATGTCGTGCGCGATGGGCACCACATCGCCCGCGAGACCATGGCCGCCCGCTACGCCGACACCCTGCGCCAGTTGGAGAATACGCCATGACCCGTGCCACCCCCACCGGCTGGCAGGCCGTCCATGACGAGGCCCTGCGCCGCATCCAGACCCGCGAATGGCCCCCCGGCGCGCGCATCCCCGGAGAGGAGGATCTGGCGGCCGAACTCGGGTGCGCGCGCGCCACGGTGAACCGCGCCCTGCGCGAGCTGGCCGAGGCCGGGCTGCTCGAACGCCGCCGGAAGGCCGGAACGCGGGTCGCCGAGACCCCCAACCGCCGCGCGCAGATGTCCATTTCGCGCATCGCCGAGGAGATCGAAACCCGCGGCGCGCGCCCCGGTTACGCGCTCATCGCCGCCGATGACGCACCGATGCCCCCCGCCCGCCGCCACGCGCTCGGGCTCGGCCCCGACACGCCCACCCGCCATGTCGAGGCGCTCCACCTCGCCGACGGGGCGCCTTACGTGCATGAGGACCGCTGGATCAGCCTTGTCGCCATGCCCGGCGCCGCCAACGCCGATTTCACCGTGATGAGCGCCAATGAATGGCTCTTGCGCCACGCACCCTTCTCGCATGGCACGCTCGATTATTCCGCCGCCACCGCGGGCGACGCCGCGGCCCATCTGGGCTGTGACACCCAAACCCCGGTGATGGTGCTCGACCGTGCCACCTTCGGCCCCGACCATCCCATCACATGGGTCCGGCTCACCTATGCGCCGGGCTTTCACCTGCATATGAAGATCTGACCCAACCCCGACAGAGGAGCCCCCCATGCACCCGCTTTTGACCCAGCAACAGATCGACGATTATCAGACACGTGGCGTGACCGTCATCCGCGGGCTTTTCGCCGATCACGTCGCGAAACTCCGCGCCGGTGTCGAGGCGAACATGGCCGCCCCCGGCCCCTATGCCTCGGAAAACGAGAAAGAGGGCGAGAGCGGCCGCTTCTTCGACGATTACTGCAACTGGCAGCGCATCCCCGAATTCGAGGCGGTGATCCGCGAAAGCCCCGCCGCCGAGGTCGCGGCGGAACTGATGCGCTCGCAAACGGTGCAGCTTTTCCACGATCACGTGCTGGTCAAGGAACCGGGCACGTCGCTCGCCACCCCGTGGCACACGGACGGGCCCTATTATTTCGTCGAAGGCCAGCAGAATGTCAGCTTCTGGGCGCCGCTCGATCCGGTGACAGAGGCCACGCTCCGGATGGTGCCCGGCTCGCATAAATGGGAAAAGCCGGTCCTGCCGATGCGCTGGGTCAAGGAAGAGGCGTACTTTCCCAATATCGAGGATTACATGCCCGTCCCCGACCCCGAGGCCGAAGGCATGGAGATCGCCG
>NZ_JAWLDS010000018.1:0-52655 GCF_041686535.1 Aquicoccus sp.
GCGATCTCGTCGGGGGTGTGAAGCCAGGGGTCATAGGCCACGGTACCCCCCTTGGGCAGCTCGGCCACGAGCCAATCGCCAAGCTGGGTCTCGGGCCAGGGGACCGGGGTGAAATGACCCGGATCGACCTGTCGCTTGACCTGGGTGCGATAGCGCCCGTCGATGAACACCCCGGCCTTGTGCGGCAGCACCGCGCAGAACCCGGCCGATCCGGTGAAGCCGGTGAGCCATGCCAGCCGGGCATCGCGGTCGGCCACGTATTCGCCCTGATGGGCGTCGGCGCGTGGCACGAGAAAACCGGTCAGCCCTTCGCGGCGCATCAGCGCGCGCAGCGTGGCAAGTCTTTCGGGCCCTTGGGACGGGTCCGCGCTGTCCTTGAAACTCTGAAACATGCAACTCCCCTGTGGTTTGGCCGTATCGAACAGGGAAACCCGTCCATGCGCAACAGGCAATGGCGCGATATCCGATGGCGTGGTGTCGGTCGCACGTGCATTCTGGCACGAGCGCGCCGCTGGCAAGACAATTCCCCTGCGAAGAATCGGGGATGGGCCTCTTGGGGTGGCAGGATCGGCCTGGTGCGGGACGGTCTAGCTGGCCTTCTTGATGCCGAGGAAGCGCGCCCGCGCCCGCGCGTCCATGTCGAAGAGCGCGGCAAGCTGTTCGGTCATGGCCCCGGCCAGTTGTTCGACATCGGTGATCGTTACCGCGCGGTCGTAATAGCGGGTCACGTCATGGCCGATACCGATGGCCAGAAGCTCGACGATCTTTTTCTTCTCGATCATCGCGATCACGTCGCGCAGGTGCTTTTCGAGGTAATTGGCCGGGTTGACCGAGAGGGTCGAATCATCGACCGGCGCGCCGTCGGAGATCACCATCAGGATGCGCCGCGCTTCGGGGCGCATCAGCATCCGGCGATGCGCCCATTCCAGCGCCTCGCCGTCGATGTTTTCCTTCAGAAGCCCCTCTTTCATCATCAGCCCGAGGTTGGGCCGCACCCGGCGCAACGGCGCATCCGCGCCCTTGTAAATGATGTGGCGCAGGTCGTTGAGGCGGCCGGGCTGGGCGGGGCGGCCTTCGCCCAGCCATCTCTCGCGGCTCTGGCCACCCTTCCATGCGCGGGTTGTGAAGCCCAGAATTTCGACCTTGACGTCGCAACGCTCGAGCGTGCGGGCAAGCACATCGGCGCAGATCGCGGCGATCGAGATCGGGCGGCCGCGCATCGAACCGGAATTGTCCAGAAGCAGCGTGACCACCGTGTCGCGGAACTCGGTATCCTTCTCGACCTTGAAGGAAAGCGGCGTCGTGGGGTTCGCCACCACGCGCGCAAGCCGTCCTGCATCGAGGATACCCTCTTCGCGGTCGAACTCCCACGAGCGGTTCTGCTGGGCCTGCAAACGGCGCTGGAGCTTGTTGGCAAGCCGCCCAACCGCGCCCTTGAGCGGGTCCAGTTGCTGATCGAGATAGGAGCGGAGCCGCTCGAGCTCGGCCGGTTCTGCGAGATCCTCGGCGGCGATTTCCTCGTCGAAATTGGTCTCGTAGGCGCGGTAATCGGGGTCGGCATCCGAGAGCGGTGGCGGCGGCGGCGGGTCGAGCGGGGCCTCGCCGTCGGGCATTTCGGCTTCGTCGCCCATCTCGTCCTCGGCCATCTCGTCCATCGAGACCTGGGCCTCGGAGGCGTCCTGTTGATCGTCCTGGGTCTGGTCTGGTTCTGCCTCGCCGGACTGGTCCTCGCTCTCTTCCTGGCCTGCGTCCTCGGGGTTTTCCTCTTCCTGGGCCTCGTCGTCCTGATCGTCCTCGTCGTCATCGGGTGCGTCGGGATCGTCGCCCAACTGGTCGCCATAGCCCAGGTCTGTGATGACCTGCCGCGCGAAGCGGGCAAACTCGGCCTGATCGGAGAGTTTTTCCTGGAGGTTTTCGAGCGTGCCGCCGGCCTGTTCCTCGATGAAGCCCTGCCAGAGCCTCATGATGTTGTCGGCCCCCGGGGGCAGGTCGCGGCCGGTGGCAAGGTGGCGGGTCAGATAGCCCGCGGCGGCGGCCAGCGGCGCGTCGGCGCTGTCGGTGATCTGCTCATAGCCACGGCGGCGGGCCTCGTCGGCGATCTTGGCGTCGATATTGCCCGAGGTGCCGGGCATTTCGCGCGCGCCCATCGCCTCGCAGCGGGCGGTTTCCATCGCCTCGTAGATGTCGCGGGCCATGTCGCCGGGGGGGGCGAATTTGGCATGGGTGGCGTCGTCGTGAAACTTGTGACGGAGCGCCAGCGCATCGGCCGTGCCGCGGGCGAGCAGCACCTCATCGCGGGTCATCCGGCGCGAAACCTGTGGCAGGCGCATCGCATCGCCCGAAATCCCCGCGGGATCGACCGAATAGGAGACCGCGAGATCGGGATCGTCGGCCATGACCTTGGTGGCCTCGGCCAGGGCCTTCTTGAAGGGATCGGCGGGGTTGTCGGTGGGCTTGCTCATCGTGGTGTCCTCGGCAGGGCGCTCATCGGCCCTTGAGGGCCGTATCGCGCGGCCTGCAGGTCAGGGCGGGATGAGCGGCTCTGCGTCATCCCAGGCTCACGCTGGCGGCCGACTCGGGCAGTTCCTCGTCAAAGCAACGCTGGTAGAACTCGGCCACGGTCTGGCGTTCGAGCTCGTCGCATTTGTTGAGGAAGGTCACGCGGAAGGCATAGCCCACGTTGCGGAAGATCTCGGCGTTCTGGGCCCACGTGATGACCGTGCGGGGGCTCATCAGGGTCGAAAGGTCGCCGTTCATGAAAGCGGTGCGCGTGAGGTCGGCGATGGTGACCATCTGGCTGACGATACGGCGGCCCTTCTCGGTGTTGTAATGCGGGTTCTTGGCCAGAACGATCGCGGTTTCGGCGTCGTGGGAAAGGTAGTTCAGCGTGGCCACGAGGCTCCAGCGGTCCATCTGGGCCTGGTTGATCTGCTGCACCCCGTGATAAAGCCCGGTGGTGTCGCCCAGCCCCACGGTGTTCGCGGTGGCAAAGAGGCGGAAATACTTGTGCGGGGTCAAGATCTCGTTCTGGTCGAGCAGGGTGAGCTTGCCGTCGGTTTCCAGGACCCGCTGGATCACGAACATGACGTCGGCGCGGCCCGCGTCGTATTCGTCGAACACGATGGCGGTGGGATTGCGCAGCGCCCAGGGCAGGATGCCCTCCTGGAACTCGGTGACCTGCTTGCCATCCTTGAGCTTGATCGCGTCCTTGCCGATGAGGTCGATCCGGCTGATATGGCTGTCGAGATTGACGCGCACGCAGGGCCAGTTGAGATGCGCGGCCACCTGCTCGATATGGGTGGATTTGCCGGTGCCGTGATAGCCTTGGATCATCACCCGGCGATTGTGCGAAAAGCCTGCGAGAATGGCCAGCGTGGTGTCGGGGTCGAACTTGTAGGTCGAATCGATATCCGGCACCCGCTCGGAACGGTCGGAAAAGCCCTTGACCGTCATGTCCGTATCAATGCCAAAGACCTCGCGGACCGAGATTTCCTCGGTGGGTTTCGCGTTGATGTCGATCGATCCGTCCGCCATGTTCTGTCGTCCTCTGAGCCCGGCCAAAATGCCAACCCGCACGTGGTGCAATAATTCGCGCCCAAGGGCAAGGGGCGGGGCAGTCTGACGCGGGGGCGCGAAGGGCACAAGTTGAAATAATTCCCGGGGTGGCAGTGTGCCGGGTGACGATCGGGCGGTTTCGTGCCAGTCTCGCGTCGATGGTGACGCGCGCGGATATCGAGGACATGCTGGCCCGCACCGCCCTGGGCGACAGGGCGGCGTTTGCCGGGCTTTACCGGGCGACCTCGGCGAAACTTCTCGGGGTCGCGTGGCGTATATTGAATGACAGGGGCGAGGCCGAAGAGGTGCTGCAGGAGGTGTTCGTGCGGATCTGGGACAAGGCCGACCGCTATCACGCCAACGGGCTGAGTCCGATGACATGGCTGATCACGGTGACGCGGAACCTGAGCATCGACCGGTTGCGCCGGATCAAAGCCGTTGGAAAGGTTCAGGTGGGTGATCCGGGTGAGGCCGCGGCGCAAATGGCCGATTCCGCCCCCGGCCCCGAGGCGCAGGTTGTCGCGGCCGGAGAGCGGGCGCGTATCGACGCTTGCCTGGATGAGCTAGAGGCCGTGCGGGCGGTGGCCGTGCGCGGGGCCTATCTCGAGGGGTTGAGCTATGCTGAACTGGCCGCGCGTCACGAGGTGCCGCTCAACACCATGCGGACATGGCTGCGCCGCAGCCTCTTGAAACTGAGGGAGTGCCTGAACCGATGAGCGAAGGGGGGCCAGATCGCGAAGACGACCGTATCCGCGCGGCGGAATACGCGCTCGGCCTGCTGGACGAGGCCGAGGCCGCCGATTTTGCCGCGCGGCTGCGCGATGATCCCGAATTGCGGGAGGAATATGCGCTCTGGGCCGAGCATCTGGCCACTCTGGCGGATGGTGCGGAGGCGACGCCGCCTGCTCGGGTCTGGCAGGGCATCGAGAGGGGGCTCTTCGAGACTGTGCAGGCGCCAGCGGGCCGCGCGCGCTGGCGCTACTGGCGCGGTTGGGGGCTGGGCGCGGCGCTGGCGGCGGTACTGGCGGTGCTTTTGCTCTACCTGGGACCATTCGGACCGCCGACAGAGCCAAGCGCCGACCTGACCGCGCGGATCGAGGCCGAGAGCGGAGATGTGCGGGTTCTGGCGGGATATGACGAGGCAACGGGCCAGCTCGAAGTAGCGCGGCGTGAAGGTGCGCCGGCGCCCGGGCGGTCGTTCGAGCTCTGGCTGATCGCGGGCGACGCGGCGCCGGTCTCGCTGGGCATTCTGCCGGAGCAGGAGCGTGGTGTGCTGTCGGTGCCCGAGGCGCTGGGCCCACGGATGGCCGGGGCGATGCTTGCGATTTCCGATGAACCGGCGGGCGGATCGCCGACCGGGCAACCGACCGGCGAGGTTCTGGCCATGGGGCAGGTGATCACAGGTTCGTGAGGGGTGAAACCCGATTGCCGGTCCTGACGTGTCTGCCTGTGACCTGCCTGAAACGGGCGGGGAAAACGCAACATGAAAGGACCAAGACATGAAAAAGATTGCACTTGCCGCCGCGTTCGCCCTCGTCGCAGGGGGCGCACAGGCCGACAATCCGATGGTGGGCGGCGCACCGATGTTCGCGTCGAAAAACATCGTCGAGAACGCGGTAAATTCGGCCGATCACACCACGCTGGTGGCTGCCGTGCAGGCGGCCGGGCTGGTCGAGACGCTTCAGGGCGAGGGGCCGTTCACTGTCTTTGCGCCCACCGACGCGGCCTTTGACAGGCTCAAGGCTGGCACGGTCGAAGCGCTGCTCGAGCCGGAGGCCAAGGACCAGTTGACCAAGATCCTGACTTGCCACGTGGTCGGGGCCGACGCGATGTCGGGCGCGATCAAGGGCATGATCGACGATGATGGCGGTGCGCACATGGTGCCGACACTGGGCGGTTGCATGCTCGAGGTGACCTATGACGGCGACAGGATCATGCTCGAAGACGAGCGTGGACGCACGATCAACGTGACCATCGCCGATGTCGAGCAATCGAACGGCGTGATCCACGTGGTTGACCGGCTGATCCTGCCGGCGATGTGAGGCAGATAGCGCCAAGCCGTGGGGCTGCCGGTCAACGGCTGGTGGCCCTGCGCGATGCGCTTGGCTTCACGCGAAGTTGCGCGGCACGTGATTGCATGGGCCCGGCATGTCGCGCAGAACAGGGGCCGGAAAAGGAGTTTCTCATGCAACGACGGAATTTTTTCCAACTCGCATTGGCCGCGCCGGCGGCTATGGTGGCAGGCTTTGCCCCCGGATCGGCGCGCGCCTTCGAAGTGACGCGGACCGACCGCGAATGGCGCGCAATGCTGAGCCCCCTGGAATACAAGGTGATGCGCAAGGACGGGACCGAACGGGCCTTTTCCTCGCCGCTCGACAAGGAATATGGCGACGGCACCTATCATTGCCGTGGCTGTGACCGGCCGCTTTATTCAAGCGAGCACAAATACGACAGCGGCACCGGCTGGCCCAGTTTCTGGCAGGCGAAAAGCGGCGCCATCGGCACCAAACCGGACCGGACCCTTTTTGGCACCCACACCGAATGCCACTGCGCACGTTGCGGCAGTCACCTGGGCCATATCTTCGATGACGGCCCGAAACCCACGGGCAAGCGGCATTGCATCAACGGTGTGAGCCTGGTCTTCCGGGCTGCGTGAGAGGATGCGCCCGAAAGGTTACGAAATGTGAACGCCACCGAACGGCGCCGCGCCCGGGCGAGCAGGCGCATTTCGCGGGCCGTGATCTTCACTTGAAATTGCGGCTGTCCTTGACCTGTTCCCAGGCCCACATCACCTCTTGCAACTGTTCCTCCTGCGAGCGGTCGCCACCGTTCATGTCCGGGTGCAGGACCTTGATGAGGGCCTTGTACGCCTTGCGCACCTCGGTTTTCGTGGCACTGTCCTTCACTTCGAGGATCTCGATCGCGCGGCGTTCGGTGGGCGGCAGGCGCCGGCCCGTGGACTTGCCGCGCTTGCCGGGATTTTGCGTGGCATTGGCACCAAGGACCTGGTGCGGATCCTCGATTCCGAGCCGGGCCCAGGCGCGGGCCTCGGGGTCGCGGAAGCTCCGGGTCTGACGATCCCAGACCTTGTCCTTGGTGGCCTGGGCGTTCATCTCGGCCTCGGTGGTGCCGTCGAAGAAGTTCCACTTGAGATTGTATTCGCGCACATGCTCCTTGCAGAACCAGTAGTAGTCATCGAGCACGTCCGGCGCCTTGGGCGCGCGGAACTTGCCCGGCTCGTTGCATCCTTCGTGATCGCAGATCCGGGTTGATGTCTCGGACGCACCGGACATGCCGCGCCGCCCGCGCGGATTCTTCTTCTTGGCCGACGAAACGGAAATATCGAAACCGAAGGGGTCGGGTTTTCGCATGATTGAGGCACCTTTTCGACTCGGACCCGGGAGTTTACCCTTCTGGGCGAAAACCGAAAGAGGGCAGGAGAGAAAAATTGACGAAAGAAGCGGAGATCCGTGCCGCGATCGAGGCGGCGTTCAACATAGAAGAGCTGGAAATCGTTAATCAATCTTCGCTTCACGCGGGTCATGCGGGCGATGACGGCTCGGGCGAGAGCCATTTTGCGCTACGTCTGCGTGCCGCCGAACTGGCCGGTCTGGGCCGGGTCGCGCGTCACCGGGCGGTGCATCGTGCGCTCGGGCCGGACCTCGTGGCCTCGATCCATGCGCTTTCTCTGGACCTGGGATAGGGGTCAGCTGCGTTCGGTGTCGCCGGAGGGGACGTCGGGCGCGGTGTCGCTGTCGTCGGGTGCCGGGCTGGTGATGTCGTCTTCGGGATCGGCGTCGGGTATTTCGGTCGTATCTGCCGATTCTGGCGCCTCGGCGTGAACGCTTTCTTGTGTTTGTGTGCGCTGGGTATCGTGCGGGCGGCGAAATATCAGCAGGTCGCGAAAGACGGTCTGCGTGGAGGTCAGGCCCTGGCGTTCGTCCACGGGCAGGGTTTCGACGCGCTGAAACTCCCAGCCATCCGCGGCGTGCTCGTTTATAACCTCTTGCAATACATGGGCAAACCGGGCTTCCGGGGTCTTGAGGCGCCGGATCTTGCGCGCCTTGCGCGGGGCCGGGACGACCTTGTATTCGTAACCTGTCATCGGGTGCTGTCCATGGTGTCGCGTCCGCCTTTCCTAGCAGGCCGGCGCAGGGGTTTCCAGCGCGGGTTACCCCATGGTGTCACGACCGCCCCGCCGGGTTAACACGAATCTTCGCCGAGGAATCGGGGGGTGCCAACCGTGCACCGACCGGCTGCCCGCCGGCTGCCGGGTCGTGCTCTGCGAATGGTCGGGGCCAAGTGTAAACCCGGCGCGCGGTCACTTGCGGCGAATGCCGATGGCGCGGCCGACGGAGGCGGGGCGCGGCAGATCGCGGTGGCGGGCCATGAGAGCACCGACATTGGCCAGGATGTCGGGTGGCATCGGCGCGACGCGGGGGCCGGACGTATCGATATGCAGGGTCAGACCTTCGGCGCTGGCCGAGACCCAGCCGTCCGAGTGGATGAGTTCCTGGTAGAAATGGAACCGCTTTTCGTCATGGTCGAGCAGTTGGAAACTCGCGCGCACCATGTCGCCCTCGTGAATCTCGCGCAGGTAACGGACATGGGATTCGGCGGCATAGGTGGTGAAGCCCCGTTCGGTCCGGTATTCGGGGCCGAATCCCAGCTCTTCCCAGATCTGGTCGACGCCCCGGTCGAAGAGCACGTGGTAGAAGGCGAGGTTGAGGTGGCCGTTGTAGTCGATCCAGTCCGGTTCGACCCGCATTGGTGTCGAGATGAAGGGGGTGTTTTCGGTCATGTGTCTCAGAACGGTTTGACCACCACGACCCAGAGAATGGCGATGGTGGCGATGACGGAGATTTCGTTGAAGATGCGCAGGAAGAAGTCGCTTTCGCGAAATTCGCCGCGCCGGGCGCGAATCACGAGGCGCCCGGTCCAGGCGTAATGCAAGGCCAGAAGGGCCACGAGCGCGGTCTTGAGATGGGTCCAGGGGGCGAAACCCCAGACCGACCAGGCGAGCCATAGCCCGGTGATCACGCCGATCACCGCCAGCCCTGCGGAGAAGCGGTAAAGCCGCACGGTCAGATCGCCGGTCGGGCCGAATTCGCCCAGCCTCGCGTACTCACGCTTCCAGTAGATCAGCGCACGCGGCACGGCAAAGACGGATGTCATCCAGCCCATGACGCAAAGCAGGTGTATGATCTTGACCCAGTCCATGCGCGATGGATGGCCCATTGCTCCGCCGGGCGCAAGAGTGCAGCCGCGCCTTGCCGCGTCATCCTGCGCGCAGTCCGAGATGCCGGATGCCTCCGGCGGGGATATTTGGGGCCAAATGAAGGGACGGGGACAGATAAGGAAACGGAATCTTAACCTTGCCATGTCAGCTTGGCTTTACGGTACAGGCGGGGACGCCGATGACCGTGCCAAGTGAAGGCCCCTCGCTATGTGGCGGGGGGCTGACTTTTGCGCGGCCATGTCTTCATTTGGCGCCGAATATCCTGAGGGTCTGGGGGTGAAACCCCCAGCGGCTGGGCAAGTGCCGCCGTCCGGTCAGAGCCCGAGCCGGTCCTGCACGAGCGCGTTCACCGCCTTGGGGTTGGCCTTGCCGCCGGTGGCCTTCATCACCTGGCCCACGAACCAGCCGGCGAGTTTCGGGTTCACCTTGGCCTTTTCGACCTGCGCGGGGTTGGCGGCGATGATCTCGTCGAGCGCGGCCTCGATCGCACCGGTGTCGGTGACCTGCTTCATGCCGCGCTCTTCGACGATCTGCGCCGGGTCGCCCCCTTCGGTATAGACGATCTCGAAAAGGTCCTTGGCGATCTTGCCCGAGATCACGTCCGCGGCGATCAGGTCGATGATCCCGCCAAGCTGCGCGGGGCTGACCGGGCTTTGGGTGATGTCGTGATCTTCCTTCTTGAGGCGGCCGAAGAGCTCGTTGATGATCCAGTTGGCGGCGAGCTTGCCATCGCGGCCCCTGGCCACCTCTTCGAAAAAGCCGGCGGCATCGGTTTCGGCGGTCAGCACGCTCGCGTCATATTCGGTGAGGCCGTAATCGGCCATGAACCGCGCCTTCTTCTCGTCGGGCAGTTCGGGCAGGTTTGCCGCGATCTCGTCCACCCAGGCCTGCTCGATCTCGAGCGGCAGCAGGTCTGGGCAGGGGAAATAGCGATAGTCATGCGCCTCTTCCTTGGAGCGCATCGAGCGGGTTTCGCCCTTCTCGGGATCGTAGAGGCGGGTTTCCTGCACCACCTCGCCGCCTTCCTCGATGATGCGGATCTGGCGGCGGGCCTCGAAGTCGATCGCGGCCTGGATGAAGCGCATGGAGTTCATGTTCTTGATCTCGCAGCGGGTGCCGAGATGCGAGAAATCCTGGGTCTCCTGGTATTTCTCGTACTGGCCCGGGCGGCAGACCGAGACGTTGACGTCGGCGCGCAGGTTGCCGTTCTGCATGTCGCCGTCGCAGGTGCCGAGATAGCGCAGGATCTGGCGCAGTTTCACCACGTAGGCGGCGGCCTCTTCGGGGCCGCGGATGTCGGGGCGCGAGACGATTTCCATGAGCGCGACGCCGGTGCGGTTGAGATCGACGAAGGACATGGTCGGGTCCATGTCGTGGATGCTCTTGCCCGCGTCCTGTTCGATATGGATGCGCTCGATGCGCACCTTTCGTGCGATGCCCGGGGCCATGTCGACGAGAATCTCGCCCTCGCCCACGATCGGCTCGTAAAGCTGGGAGATCTGGTAACCCTGCGGCAGGTCGGGGTAGAAATAGTTCTTGCGGTCGAAGGCCGATTTGAGGTGGATCTTCGCCTTGAGACCAAGCCCGGTACGCACCGCCTGTTCGACGCAGAATTCGTTGATCACCGGCAACATGCCCGGCATCGCCGCATCGACGAAGGCGACGTTGGAATTGGGCTCGGCGCCGAACTGGGTGGAGGCGCCCGAGAAGAGCTTGGCTTTCGAGGCCACCTGTGCGTGCACCTCCAAACCGATCACCAGTTCCCAATCGTGTTTCGCGCCCGCGATCACTTTGGGCCTGGGGGGTTCATGGGTGAGATCGAGCATCGGTCCGGCTCCTTGCTGGCAATGGCTGTCTTCTAGGGCAGGGGCGGGGTCTGGGCAAGGGGGCGCAGGGGCCCGCGCCACGGCCAGGTAAGGATTCCCTGACTGTCGCGGCCGCGGGGAGATGTGATGCAATCGAGCCATATCGGGAGGATTTCCGCATGGCATTTCATCGCAAGATCATTTTCGCGGCGCTGGCGATCACGGCGTTTGGCGCAGGGGCCGGAATCATCACGGCCGAAGAGTCCGCCCCGGTGCTGACCGACCCGGGCTGGTGGCTGGCCCAGGGCGAGGCGCTGATCGGGGTGGACCGGAACGGCTGGTGCCGGTGCATATAAGGCGCCCAAGCCCCGCGCGGCGTCTATTGCGGCGGGTAGAGCCGCAACCCGTGGCGTGAAAAGGCGACCGTGGTTCCGGCCAGCAATTCGTCGGCGAAATGGCGCGCGATGGTCATGCGCGCGGTCATCGTGCCGCGGCGCAGAAGCGCCGAGCGCATCGGCAGTTGGGCGCTGCGCGCGTCGGAAAGGTCCGGGCCGATGCTGGCCTCGGCCCAGACGAGCGGGTGCAATTCGAACAGGTATTCGGCAAGGATCCAGTCCAGCGCCGCGTGGATCGCGAGGCGGGTTTCGCGCAACGGTCGCGGAGCGTCCGGCGGTGTCCGGTTCGGGTCCATCGTGATCGCCGCATAGGCCGCGAGCATGTTGGCGATGTGCTGATCGGGGCGGTTGGCAAGGATGTCGCGCATCCCATCGAGAAAGAAATCGAGATCGAGCGCGCGCGCCGCACCCGGATCGACCGCGAGCGCGTCCATGTAGACCCAGGCATAGGCGCCGTTGCCCCAGATCGTGCCGCTGCGCGCGGCGGTGCGCCGCGCCTCGAGTTCGAGCGCATCGTAGGAACCGAACCAGCGCGGCAGGAGGTGATTGCCAAGGGCGCGCATCGGGCGGGGATTGCCGGGGTTGAGGTCGATCAGGCGTTCGTAATCATCGGCAAGGCGCTTTCCCGGGTCGGGATCGCCACTCAGCAGGGTGCAACGTGCCGCGGCCAGCAGCGGCGACTCGGGCTTCTGGTCGAAGAACGGTTCGAGAATCCGCGCCGCACGCTCGAAATGGGTCGCGAAGAGTTGTTGATTGCGGTCGGGGATTTCATGCGGCCAGCCGGTGCCGCGCCAGGCCCAGCCGATATCGGCATGGGCGAGGGCCACCGTCGCGGCGACGGCGTGATCCCGGGGAAACTCGGCCAGCATCTCTTCGAGCGCCTCGATTCCCGCGACCGACGGGTTGGCGCCGTCGGCCAGCGCCTCTTCGGTGGCGTGGACCACATCGGCGCGGGCGCCATAGCTGAGCAACTCGGCATGGGGCATGGCGCAGGGCGTGGCATCGCGCGCGGCATCGGCGGCCCGGATTTCATCGGACAGATCCTCCCAGCGTTCCTGGCGGGCCAGGAATTGTCCGCGGTCCTGCATCGCGGCGCGGGCGCGCTCTTCGTTCGGGGTATCGGCGGCAGGCAGGATAAGCTGTCGTTCAAGCCGGTCGGCCAGTGCGCGGTCGCGTGCCTTGGTGTTGCTGGCCGCAAGGCGGCGCAACGGTGTCGGGCGCAGGCCGTTCAACGCGCGTGTCAATGTGACGGAAAATCCCGCAGCTCGTTTCATGTCCCCTCCCGGTGATTGATCTGAAGCCAACATCGTGCCGCTTTCGGGCCGAATCCGGGCAGAGGCGCGGTGTTTTGCGGGAAATGCGGCGGCAAATTGCCGGGCGATTTCCGGGGCGGGAACAATGCCCGCTTTCCGCATCGCATTGTCGATGTCCGCCGGCGAGGCGCCGCCCATTGCGCTTGCCGCGGTCGCCGCGCGGCTTGCCCCTCGCGGCGATATGGGGTTTCATCGGCCCATGATCCGGGGGACCGAAATGGCACGGCGTGTCGCGCTTGCCGCACTGGCCTGTGCGGGCCTGGCCGGGCAGGGTTGGGCCGAAGCCCCGTCGCCGCACGACCCGCTGGCGGCTGCAAAGCGGATCGACCGGGATCTTCAGCTGACGGCAATGGATGGAGACGCGACCACGGCTCCCGCGGATGATCCCGTGCAGGTCCGGCCGCAGTTGCGTCCCGCGGCGGTGCCCCATGCGCGCTGGTCACACCGGGCCGAGGCGCCGCTCTGGACCCGGGCGGCCCTGTCGGCGCTGGGCGATCATGCCGCGCCGCTGGTCAGGATGGTGCCCGATGATATCGAGACATGGTGCCCGGCCTATCCGCAGGCCGACGCGCGGACGCGTGCGGCGTTCTGGGTGGGGTTTGTTTCGGCGCTGACCCAGCATGAAAGCACCTATCGGCCCGACGCGGTAGGCGGCGGCGGGCGCTGGTATGGGCTGATGCAGATCCTGCCGGCGACGGCGCGCGGCTATGGCTGTCGGGCGCGCAGCGGTGCGGCGTTGAAGAACGGGGCCGACAACCTGAGCTGTGCGCTGCGGATCATGGCGCGAACCGTGCCGCGCGACGGGGTGATCCATGGTCATTCGGAGCGATCGGGACGCGCGTGGCGCGGGGTTTCGGCGGATTGGGGGCCGATGCGCTCGGGCGCCAAGCGGGTAGACATCGCGTCATGGCTGCGCGCGCAGAGCTATTGCCAGCCCCTTTCACATCTGCGGCCGAAGCCGCGCCCCGAGGGGTTGGCTGCCCCGGTGGAGTGAGAACCGGGGGCGACGCGAATGGCGCTGGATGCGAATTCAGAGCATCATGCGCCGGGGCTCTGCGATGAACCGGGCGTAGCGGGCCAGGAAGCGTGCCGCGTCGGCGCCGTTGATCACGCGGTGATCATAGGACAGGTCAAGCGGCACCATCGGCACCGGGCGCGGGCTGTCGCCCTCCCAGACGGTGACGGTCTCGGTCCGGGTGATGCCGAGAATCGCGAGCTCGGGCGGGTTGACGATGGGGTTGAAGGCCGTGCCGCCGATGCCGCCCAGGTTGCTGATCGTCATCGAAGCGCCGCCCATCTCGTCCGGGGCGATCTTGCGCGCCTGCGCGCGATCGGCAAGCTCGGCTATTTCGGCGGACAGGTCCCACAGCCCCTTGCAGTCGGCATCGCGGATGACCGGCACCATCAGCCCATGGGGCGTGTCCACGGCGATGCCGACATGGACATAATCCTTCAGAATCAGGGTTTTCCCGTCCGGTGAAAGGGATGCGTTGAACCGGGGGGCGGCGCGCAGGCAGCGCGCCAAGGCCATCACATGGAAGGCCAGCGCCGTCAGCTTGACCCCGCGCGCCCGGGCTTCGGATCGCCATGCCGAGCGCAAGCCTTCGATCGCGGTGAGATCGGCGCGGTCGTGATGCGTGACCTGCGGGATCAGCGCGTTGGCGGCGCCGAGATTGCGCGCGGCCACCTGGGCGAACCGGCTCATGGGTTCCTCCTGGACCGGGCCATGGGCCGCGTGATCCACGTCCCACAAACCGGTGTCGCCGGCCGCCGCGGGGGCAGCGGAGGCGTGCAGATCTTCCGGCCCCAGCGTGGTGCGTCCCAGTTCCTGCGCGCGGGCATCGAGATCGACGCCCTGTTCCAGTGCCATGCGCCGCGTGCTGGGGCTTGCGATGATGTCCGACATGATGCCCCCCACTTACCAACTGGCCGAGATATATTGCGTTTCCATGAATTCGAGCATCCCCTCGTGCCCACCCTCGCGGCCGAGGCCGGATTGCTTGGTGCCGCCGAAGGGCGCGGCGGGGTCGCTGACCAGCCCGCGGTTCAACCCCACCATGCCATAGTCCAGCCGTTCGCAGACCTGCATCCCGCGCTTGAAATCGCCAGAGAACACGTAGGCGACAAGACCGTATTCGGTGGCATTGGCGCGGGCGATCACGTCCTGCTGATCGGTGAAGGTCTGGATCGCCGCGACCGGGCCGAAGATCTCGTCATGCACGCAATCGGCCGTCTCCGGCACGTTCGACAGGACCGTGGGCGGGTAGAAGTAGCCGACACCCTCGGGCACGGTGCCGCCGCATTCCACCCCGGCCCCCTTGGCCACGGCGTCGGCCACGAAGGCGGCCACCTTGTCGCGCGTGTCGGCGTTGACCAGCGGGCCGACATCGACCGATGGGTCGGTGCCGTCGCCGAGTTTGAGCGCGCCCATGCGTTCGGCAAGGCGCTTGGTGAAGTCCTCGGCGATGTCTTCATGCACGTAGATCCGGTTGGCTGCCGTGCAGGCTTCGCCGAGGTTGCGCATCTTGGCCAGCATCGTGCCTTCGATCGCCTCGTCCATATCGGCATCCTCGAACACCAGGACGGGCGCGTTGCCGCCCAGTTCCATCGCCGGTTTCAGAACCTGGTCGGCGGCCCCCTTCAGCAGCGTGCGGCCGACGCCGGTGGAGCCGGTGAAGCTCACCACGCGCACGCGGGGGTCATGCAGCATGTGATCAACGAGTGCGCCGGTGCGTTTCGATGGCAGCACGTTCACGAGCCCCGGCGGCACGCCCGCCTCTTCCAGAAGTGGCATCAGGGCCAGCATGGTGAGAGGCGTTTCCGAGGCGGGTTTGATGATGACGCCGCAACCTGCCGCCAATGCGGGCGCGATCTTGCGCGTGCCCATAGCCGCCGGATAGTTCCACGGGGTGATCAGCACGGCCAGCCCGGCGGGCTTGTGCTGCACGATGATCCGTGCGCCGCTGGCGGGCGCGTGGGTGATCATCCCGTCGGCGCGCACCGCCTCCTCCGCGAACCAGCGGAAGAACTCGGCGGCATATGTGGCCTCGCCGCGTGCGTCCAGGCCGGCCTTGCCGTTCTCCAGAGTGATGAGATGCGCGAAATGATCGAGCCGCGCGGTCATCAATTCCCACGCCTTTCGCAACACCTCGGAGCGTTCACGCGGCGTGCGCGCGGCCCAGTCGGCCATGGCGGCCTCGGCCGCGTCAAGCGCGGCATCGGCGTCGGCCATTCCGGCAGAGGCGACCGAGGCCAGCACCTCTTCGGTGGCGGGGTTGATCACGTCGAAACGCTCGGCCGTGTCGTGCCATGCGCCGTTGATGTAAAGATCGGTATGGTCCATGTCGGCCTCCGGGGGGTCAGAGCAGGTGGCGGAGCGGCTGCTCCACGCGGCCTGCAAAATCGCTCAAAAGGGTGATGGCGGTTTGCGCGTCGAGTTGCGAGGGGCCGCATTCCAGCGTCACGCTCAGCCCGGTCCCGCCGGTCATGAGGGTCAGGACGGGGCTGGCCTCGGCGCCCATCGCAAGACCGCGGATCGCCGTGCCGCGAAGGTCGCGCAGGATCAGGTCCGGCGCGTCCTCGGTCTCGTTTACCGCCGACAGCGCCCGGCCCGCCGGAACTGCGAAATGGCGCGCGTGTCCGAACCGCTCGACCGCGACGATACAGGGGGGCGACAGGCTGGCCCCGGCCAGACCGGCCAGAAGCGCATCGGCATCCGTCAACCCACGCGCCTCGGCGGCCCAGTCGGCAAAGGCGGCAAGGCCGTCGGTGCCGATCTCGGCGGTCAGCATGCGCGTCGCTGCCGTCGTGCCCTCGGCGGCGGGCGTTGCGGACGGCAGCGCCCGCAGCGTTTCGAGGTCACGCACATGAAACGGCTGTTGATGACCGGCCTCGACCAGCCGCGCAAGGTCAAGCCCCTGTTCCAGCGCCAGCCGTCGCGCCTTGGGCGAGGCGAGGATGCGCCCGTTGCCGGCCTGCGGCGCGGGGCTGGCGGTTTCGGGGCTTGTCTCGGGATCGGATTCCGCCTCGGCCTCTGGCCTGGCTGTAGGGGCCGGTGGGGCGGACGCCACCGACCGGGCCACGGGGTTCGCCGGGGCCTCGGCGCTGATGATCGCCACCGGCTCGCCCACCGGCACCTCTTCGCCCGCCTCGGCCAACGTCGCGGCGAGGTAGCCGTCGCGCCCGGCCTCGACCTCCATCGTGCTCTTGTCCGTCTCGACCTCGAAGAGCACGTCACCGGCGGCCACGGCATCGCCCGGCGCCTTTTGCCAGCTGACCAGCACGCCGCTGTCCTGTGCCATGCCAAGCTGCGGCATGGTGATGGAGTGACCCGTGGGCAGGTCGTCGGCAGGGGGCGCATCGCCGGCGGCTGCGGGTTTCCCATCCTCGGCGCTTTCGCTGATCCGCGCGATCACCGCACCGACCGGCACGTCATCGCCCGCATCCGCCAAGACGCCGGTCAGGAACCCGCTGGCCTGTGCCTCGACCTCCATCGTGGCCTTGTCGGTCTCGACCTCGAACAGCAGGTCGCCCTTGACCACCGCGTCGCCCGGCGCCTTGAGCCAGGACACGATCTTGCCCGCATCCTGTGCCATGCCCAGCTGGGGCATCGTCACGTCATGCGGCATGAATCATCTCCCCCGCGCAGAGCTTGCGCGCGTTTTCAACCACGCCTTCCGGGGTCGGCACGGTGATGTCCTCGAGTGCCGGTGAAAACGGCACCGGCACATCCATCGCCCCCATGCGCAGCACCGGCGCATCCAGATGATAGAATGCCTTTTCGTTCAGGCGGCTGGCGATCTCGGCGGTCACCCCGTGGCTCTGGTGGCCCTCGTCGATCACGATCGCGCGGCTGGTCCTCTTCACGCTCTCCAGGAGCGTCGCCTCGTCGAGCGGCACGATGGTGCGCGGGTCGATCACCTCGGCGCTGATGCCCTCCCGGCCCAGCATCTCGGCGGCGGTCTCGGCGACCTGCACCATCGACGAAGTGGCGATCAGCGTGATGTCCGAGCCCGCGCGCTTGATATGCGCCTCGCCGAAGGGGATGAGGTATTCCTCTTCCGGCACCGGGGCCTTGTCCTGGTACATGAGCTTGTCTTCGAAGATCACCACCGGGTTGTTGTCACGGATGGCGGTTTTCATCAGGCCCTTGGCCTCGTAGGCCGATGAGGGCATCGCCACCTTGAGCCCCGGGATATGGGCGACCAGCGCCTGCAAGGACTGGCTGTGCTGCGCCGCCGAGCGCCGGGTTGCCCCCATGTTGGTGCGCAAGACCATCGGCACGGTCAGCTTGCCACCCGACATGTAATGCTGCTTGGCCGCCTGGTTGCAGAGTTGATCCATCACGAGGTAGATGAAATCGCCGAACATCAGGTCCACGATCGGCCGCGCGCCGGTCATCGCGGCGCCCACGGCCATGCCGACGAAACCCGGTTCGGAAATGGGGGTGTCGAGCACCCTCTCGGTGCCGAATTCCTCGACCAGGCCCGACAGCACCTTGAACGGTGTGCCCGCCTCGGCCACGTCCTCGCCCATCAGGAAAACGGTCGGATCACGGCGCATTTCCTCGGCAATCGCCTCGTTCACGGCCTGCGACAGGGTAATCTCGCGCATCTTCTCTCTCCTCAGTCCGCGTAAACATGCATGTCCACTTCGGACACATCGGGATAGGCAGCGGCCTCGGCATAGGCGACGGCCTCGCGCGCATCGGTCTCGATCTCGGCATTCATCGCCTCGATCTCCGCCTCGCTGGCGATGCCTTCGGCCACCAGCCACGACCGGAACCGCACGATCGGGTCGCGGTTTTCCTTCCAGTCCTTTTCCTCGTCCTTGGAGCGGTAGTATTCGCGGTTGATGTCGCCCACATGGTGCCCGTGATAGCGATAGGTCATCAGCTCGATGAAAAACGGCCCCTCGCCCTTGCGCGCCCGCGTCACCAGCTTTTGCGTCAGCTCGTTGACCGCCAGCACGTCCTGCCCGTCGACCTGGTGCGCCTCGATTCCGAAGGCTTCGGCCCGCGCGGTGATCGAACCCGCGGCGATCTCCTCGGTCCTGGTGTATTCGGAATAGCCGTTGTTCTCGCAGGCATAGATGACCGGCAGGTTCCACAGCGCGGCCATGTTCATCACCTCGTACCAAAGCCCCTGCGCCGTCGCCCCGTCGCCAAAGAAACATACCGTCACATCGTCGCTGCCCTGCAGTTTCGCCCTGAGCGCCGAGCCGGTGGCAATGCCCATCGACCCGCCCACGATGGCATTGGCGCCAAGGTTGCCGTGGCTTTGATCGGCGATATGCATCGAGCCGCCCTTGCCGCGGCAATAGCCCTCTTCCTTGCCCAGAAGCTCGCAGAACATCTCGCGAAACTCTGCCCCCTTGGCCACGCAATGGCCGTGGCCGCGATGGGTCGAGGTGATGCGGTCATCGTCGGTCAGTGCCTCGCAGATGCCTACCGCGACGGCCTCCTCGCCGGAATACATGTGCGTGAGGCCCGGCATCTTGGCCGAGAGGTAAAGCTGGTTGGCGTTGTCCTCGAAGGTGCGGATGCGCACCATCTGGGCATACATGCGAAGGTAGTCTTCGGTATTGGTCTTGGCCTTTGCCATGGCGCGGTCCTTTCAGGGCAGGCGCCCCAGTTTCATCTTGCCTGAAATACTCCCGCCGGAGCCGCCGCCGCCCCCCTGGGTGGCGGCACGCCCCGACATGGGCGTTCAATAGCGGTTGGCGATCGGCAGGTCCTCAGCCGGGAAGAGGCTGATCACCTCGCAACCGGTATCGGTGACGACGACCTCTTCCTCGATCCGCGCGGCCGAATAGCCGTCGGCCGCCGGGCAATAGGTTTCGAGGGCAAAGACCATGCCTGTCTGGATTTCCATAGGGTGGTCGAGCGATACGGCGCGGCTGATGATGGGCCGCTCATGCAGCGCCAGCCCAAGCCCGTGCCCGAATTGCAGGCCGAAGGCCGCGTCCTCGGAGGGAAAGCCGAATTCCTCGGCCTTTGGCCAGACGGCGGCGACCTTGTCCGTGCTCACGCCCGGCTTGATCATCGCGATCGACGCGTCGATCCATTCGCGCGCCTTTACATAGGCATCGTTCTGCGCGGGTGTCGCGCGGCCGATGTTGAAGGTCCGGTAATAGCAGGTGCGATAGCCCTGGTAGCTTTGCAGAATATCGAAAAACGCCTGGTCGCCGGGGCGGAAGTAGCGATCGGTGAAATTGTGCGGATGCGGGTTGCACCGCTCGCCCGAGATCGCGTTGATCGCCTCAACGTCGTCGCTGCCCATCTCGTAGAGCATCTTGTTGGACAGTGCGACGATGTCGTTCTCGCGGATGCCGGGTTTCAGCTCCTCGTAGATCATGTGATAGACGCCATCGACCATGCTGGCCGCCTGGGTCAGAAGCTGGATCTCGTCCCAGTTCTTGATCTCCCGCGCCGCCAGCATGATCTGCTGGCCGTCCACGACCTTGATCCCTTCTTCCTGCAAGGCGTGGAACATCGCGGTTTCGGCATAGTCCACGCCCACCGGCATGTCGGCCATGCCGGCCTCCCTGATCAGCTGGGCGATCTGCCTGGCGTATTTGCGCATTAGTCCGAATTCGGGCGGGATCGTGCCGCGCATCCCGACGACGCCGGCCAGGCAGTGATCGGGCTCCAGCCAGTCGGAGTATTTCTGGTGATGGACGGCGGCCGAGCCGAAATCCCAGACATAGGGCGAATCGTCCCCGGTCAGCAGGCAGAAGCGGCACATCTTGTCGCGTTCCCACTCGCCGATCTTGGTGGCGCTGACATAGCGGATGTTGTTGACGTCGAAGAGCAGAAGCGTGCCCGCGCCGGAGGCCTGAAGGGCCTGTCGGGTCCGCGCCAGCCGATAGCGGCGCAGCCGGTCGTGGTCGATGCGGCGCTCGAAATCGACCGAGGTGTGGCCCCAGGCCGGCAGGCGCCCTTCCCAGCGCCAGTTGGGTTCGAGATCCTGCGGCGTCAGCAGGTTCGGCATCAGTGCCGAGGCGGGACGGTCAGACATGGAAAACTCCTTGCGGGGATGTTGCCCCGTCTTTCTGGGATGGATCGGGAAGCGGGGTTACTGGATGCACCAGCCGCCATCGACGTGGATCATCTGGCCGGTCATGTAGTCGCTGTCATTCGAGGCCAGGAAAGACGCGGTGCCGGTGATGTCGTCGGGATAGGACACGCGCTTGATCTGCAACGCGTCGCGCACGATGTCGTCATAGGCCTGGCCCTCGCGTTCCTTGAACCCGATGTCCACCAGATCCTTGTCGAGCTGTTCCCAGAGCGGGGTGACGACCACACCCGGTGCATAACCGTTGACGGTGATGTTGTGCTCGGCAAGGCCGATGGCCCCGCAATGCGTGAGCGCCAGGCAGCCGTATTTCGAGGTGCAATAGACGGTGACATCGACCAGCGGCTTGCGCGACGCGATGCTGCCCACGTTGATGAGCTTGTAGGGATGATCCTCCATCGGGCCCTGGGCGATCATCTGGCGGGCGGTTTCCTGCATCCCCAGCCACATCGCCTTGGTGTTGACGTTCATGATCATGTCCCAGTTGTCTTCGTCGATATCCATGAAGAACCGGGGCTTGTTCAGGCCGGCATTGAAGAGGCCGACATTGATGGACCCGAAGGCCTCGACCGTGGCGGCGACGGCGCTCGCGTTGTCCTCGCGCTTGGTGACATCCATGCTGACCGCGATGGCCTTGCCGTTTCCGGCGGCATTGATGCGCTCGGCGACAACCTGTGCCTCGTCCAGTGACAGATCGCCCAGACAGACATTCGCGCCCTGCGCGGCAAAGCTCTCGGCGTTGGCGGCGCCCATGCCGCGGGCCGCGCCGGTGATCAGGATGTTCTTGCCCTTGAGGCGGTTGGGGTCCATGGTTTCCTCCCTAAGTGACCGTGGTTCTCAGAATGGTTTCGGCCTGGCCCTGGATCCGGGCCAGTGCGTCGCGCGGGGTGACGATCCCGCGCAGCATGTCGTGCAGCTCATGGCCGCACAGGCTGATGATCTCCGAGATTTGCGGGATCGGCGGGCGTGGCCAGAATTGCAGCTCGTCCCGCCACGACATCTGGTCGACCAGTTCGAAGATCGGCGACAGGCGCCGTACTTCGGGGTCGGCCCCCACCGAATAGCGCGGTGCGGTGCGGCTTCCGTTCTGGGCATAGAGTTTCTGCGCGCCGGGCGACGTGAAGGCGACAAGCGCCTCGACCGCCTCGTCGATGCGTTCCTCGGGCAGGTTGGCGGGGATCGACAGGACATATCCCCCCACCGGCGCGATGGGACAGCCCTCGGGCCCGTGCGGATGTGGCAGGTAGCCGGTGTTGCCATGCGCGGGGCAACTTTCGTCGAGCTCGAAATAGGGGGCCAGCAGGGTATAGCCATAGGCCATCGCGACCCGCCCGGCGCCATAGGGGCGCACGCGCTCGTACCACGACATCGACAGGATGTCGGGCGGCGAGAATTGCAGCAATTGCAAGAGGTACTCCGCCGCGGCGAGGGCGCGATCGGTGTTCAGAATCGGCCGGAGGCTGCGCCCGGCAAGCGTGTCGGCATCATAGCCGCCGGCGATTTCGGGAAGGTCGATGATCGGCTGGCCGAAGGCGGCGCAGGTCATCATGAAGGTGTGGCCCAGCGCCGTGCCGCGTGCCGCGTTCCACGCCACGCCATACCGGTCATGCGCCGGATCGTGGAAATGCCGCGCGGCGGCGATCACGTCATCGGTGGTCACCGGCGGCTCCAACCCCTCGTCGGCGAACCAGTCCTTGCGATAGAACATCAGCTCGGGCGTTGTCTGGCTCGGCACGCCATAGGGCCGCCCGCCCCAATGGGCCGCGCGCCACCCGGCGGTGTGAAAATCGCTCGGATCGAGGCGTTCGACATCCATGACCTCCGACAGGGGCCGGATGAAGCCCTTCTCGGCGAATTCCCCGATCCAGGGCAGGTCGACGGCGATCAGATCATAGCGGCTCTTGCCGCGCTCGGCGTTGCGCGACGCCTCTTCGTGCAGGCGGTCGATCGAGAAGGCTCTTTGATGAATGTCGGTACCGACCATCTGCTCGAACTGCCGCTTGAGCCCCTCCATGACCATGAAGGTCGGATCGCCATGCACGAGGATGCGCAAACCGCCGGGCAGCTTGAGTGGCTGGGGCAGCGCGCCGGGCGGCGCGATGGCGGCGCGGCCGGGTTGATACGAGCCGCCGAAGTAATAGTCGGTGCTTTCGGTGGTTTTGCCGGCCTCGTCGAATGAATTCCGCACCAGGCGATCGACCCGGTCGGATAACTGGCTGAAACTCTGAAGCAATCCCGGGCTGGGATGCAGCGAATATGTCTTGCCGGTGCGGGTGCGCGGCCGCCGTTCGATCAAGCCGGCGCGCTCGATCTCGGCAAGTTTCCGGGTCGCGGTCGCATAGGGCACACCCGAGGCCGACACCAGCGACGAGGGCGAGACGATCCGCCCTTCGGAGTGGCTGAGCATCAGGTGAAGGATCATGTTGAGATGCGGTTTCGGCGTGCTCGGCTCGATCGCGGTGTCGAGTTCCATCGACAGTGCCATCAGGAACCGCACCACCCGT
Organism: Aquicoccus sp.; assembly: GCF_041686535.1. Lineage (NCBI taxonomy): Bacteria > Pseudomonadati > Pseudomonadota > Alphaproteobacteria > Rhodobacterales > Paracoccaceae > Aquicoccus > Aquicoccus sp. The sequence continues at coordinate 22,887 of NZ_JAWLDS010000018.1, forward strand.
TCGAGCTCGGGGCTGACCTTCACCACCGACGCGGGCACGGCCCCGGCCGGAGCCGAATATCCGGATTGAATATTTCTGACTGTGCCCTGTTGCATGGCGCCTGGTTTTCCGGATGCGTTCCCGCGTCCTCGCCTCCCGTTCATCTCGTCACCCTCCATCCGTATTGAGATTGATATCCATTTCGTATGGCGAAATTATCCGAAAAGGATACAAGTAAATCCAATATGGATAAATTTGCCGATGTCCGGCGACCGGAAACGCGCGACGTTACTTTCAGATTGCTCGGGGCGCGAACCCGCGGCCTGGAGGAAGCCGGCAATCAAGACCGAATGCTTTACGGGAGGACCCAGTAATGAACATGACGACAAGAATGGCCCTGGCCTGCACCACCGCCATGCTGGGCGGTGCGGCCGCCGCGGAAACGATGACCATCGGAATCACGCAAAACAACGTGGGCGTCGACAGCTATCAGACGACCTATGAAAGGGCGTTCATCGCCGCGGCGGAAGCCAATCCAGACGTCGAGGCCGTTGTGCTCGACGCCGGGGGTGATGTCGCCCGGCAGATCGCGCAGATGGAGGACCTGATCCAGCGGGACGTGGATGCCATCATCATCTGGCCGACCAATGGCGAGGCCGTCATCCCGGCCGTGCGCAAGGCGCATCAGGCCAACATCCCCGTTGTCGTGACCAACTCGAACATCGCCGAGCAGGGGTTTGATTTCGTTGCGTCTTTCTCAGGGCCCGACAACATCACCCAGGGCTCGCGCGCGGCCGAGATCATGTGCGACAAGTTCACCGACATGGGCGTCGAGGGCGAGGCCCGCGTGGTGCAGATTTCCGGCCAGCCGGGCTATACCACGGCCATCGAGCGCGCCAAGGGCTTCGAGGACCGCCTTCCGGAGGTCTGCCCCGACGTGACCCTGGTCGAAACCCAGCCCGGAGACTGGAGCCGCGAGAAGTCGCAGCAGGTCATGGAGGCTTTCCTCGTCAAGTACGACGACATCGACGGGGTTTACGCGGGCGATGACAACATGGGTGTCGGCGCGCTCAACGCGGCCAAGGATGCGGATCGCGACGGCATCGTCTTCGTTGGTGCCACCAACTTCGCGGTGGGCTACGAGGCAATGGCGGATGGCGATTACTGGGGGTCGATCTACCAGTCGCCGGTCGATGACGCCGAGGCCGCGCTGCAGACCGCGATCGACATCCTCAATGGCGAGGATCTGCCTTTCCTGAACTATTTCGACACGCCGAAGATTACCCAGGAGAACATGGACGAGTTCGAAAAGCCGGTTTTCTGATTCATCTCCCGGGTCACGCGGTGCGGGAAGAACCCGCGCCGCGTGTTCTGATCCCCGACACGACACCTGGCCCGGCGCGACACGCGGGCTGACATGCTGGCGCGACCGGACCGGTCGCACCGCGTGGCAGGGACATTCACATCCGCGTGAATGACCCGGAGCAAGGTCGGGGAGCGATTAAGACTGGCCAGACCGACGTGCGCGGCTCAAGTATGGTGTCGGTGCAGCGGCCCGGGCCGCCATCGGGGAGGGGAAACCATGGCACAATTCAACAAGTCGGACATTGGCGCGCTACTTGCGAAACAGGGTATCCTGATCGCCTTCGCGGTCTTCATGATCGGATTTGCGTTGGCCAATCCGCGGTTTATCGAGCTCGACAACGTCTCCGGTGTGATCCGCTCTTCGGCCATCCTGGGCGTGATGGCGCTCGGCGTGACCTTCGTGGTGATCGGGGGCAACCTCGATCTCTCGGTCGGCTCGATGATGTCGTTTTCCACGATCGTGGTGCTCGACCTGCACGACAAGCTTGGCCCGGGGCTGGCCATCGTGGCGATGTTCGCCCTGACCCTCGCACTGGGGGCCTTCATCGGGTTCCTGGTGGGGTATCTCAAGCTCAATTCGCTGATCGTCACGCTGGGGATGCTGTCGGCCATCCACGGCCTGACGCTGACGTGGTCGGGCGGCAAGAACATGGATATCGCCGACAAGTCGGGCACCTGGTTCGCGATCTTCGGGCAGGCGCGTGTGATGGGCATCCCGGTGCCGATCCTGGTCTTTGCCCTGCTGGCCGTGCTGCTGAGCCTGCTGCTGGCGAAAACGCCGTTCGGGCGCAAGGTCTATGCCGTGGGCGGCAACGGCCAGGCGGCGACCTTCTCGGGCATCCCGCGCGCGCGGGTTGTGTTCATGACCTATCTCATGTCGGCATTCTGCGTCGCGACGGCGGGCCTTTTGCAGGCCAGCCGCAGCATGGGCAGTCAGAACACGGTCGGCCAGGGGATGGAGCTCGAGGTTCTGGCCGCGGTCATTCTCGGCGGCGCGTCGCTCCTCGGCGGATCGGGGACGGTGTTCAAGACGGTGGTCGGTGTGCTGATCCTCGGCTTCATCCAGAGTGGCCTGCTGCTGGTGGGTCTCGACTTCTATGTCCAGTATATCGTGACATGGATCATCATCATCCTCGCCGTCTGGCTGGATGTCGCAGCCAAGCGGGGCCGCCTGTGGTCCCCGATCGCCTGAGGGAGCATCGGTCATGGCAACACTGAACCGCAAGGACTATATCAAGCGCAGCGCGATCTGGGGCTTCATCGTGGTCGAACTGGCGTTCTTTGCCATCGTCGGCGACGTGATGTCGGTCTCTGACAGGACCTTCCTCAGTCTGGACAACATGCTGTTGCTGCTCAAGCAATCCGCGCCGATCGGGATCATCGCGCTGGGCATGACGATCATCATGATCAACGGCAATATCGACCTGAGCGTGGGCGCGACATTCGCATTGGCCGCCATCGTCCTGCTCGACAGCCTGACCTGGCCGTTCATGCAGGCGCTTGGCGACTGGGCCATTCCACTGGCCTGGGGCTTCGCGTTGATGACCGGTGTCGTGCTGGGGGCGATCAACGGTTTGATCGTGTGGAAAACCGGCGTCGATGCGTTCATCGTCACGCTGGCCTCGATGCTGGGCTTTCGCGGGCTGGTCTTCATGTATAACGGGGAACAGCCGACGAGCCACCTGAACTGGACCCTCGTCGATTTCGCCGAGGCGCAATTCCTGGGGCTGCACACGGCGACATGGTTCCTGCTCGGGGTGGCGCTGATCCTGTGGCTGGTGATGACCAAGACCGTGCATGGCCGCAATGCCTATGCCATCGGCAACAACCGCGAGGCCGCGATCAACGCGGGTATCCGCGTGGGTCCGCATTTCATGCTGAATTTCATGTTGATCGGCTTTCTCGCCGCGCTGTCGGCGGTGATCTTCTATTCCGAAAGCGGCTCGGTCAATCCCAATGACGGGATGCTTTACGAGCTCTGGGCCATCACCGCCGTCGTTCTGGGCGGAACCAAGCTGGCGGGCGGATACGGCTCGATCATCTCGACCCTCGGCGGGGTCATCGCGATCCAGCTCTTGCGCAAGGGGCTGGGCCATATCGGCGCCGATACGCAGACCGTGAACCTGGTGATCGGCCTGATCCTGATCGGGGTGCTGTTTCTCGACCGCCAGTTGAACCGCCAGGGCAAGGAGGAGTTGAAGATATGACCGACCAGACACCCGTTCTGCGCCTTGAGGGCATCGTCAAGACATTCCCGGGCGTGCGTGCCCTCGACGATGTATCCTTCAGCGTCATGCCCGGCGAGGTCCATGCCCTGATGGGGGAAAACGGCGCCGGGAAATCCACCCTGATGAAGGTGCTGGGCGGCATTCACGCCCCCGATTCAGGGCAGATATTCATCGGCGAGGAACCCGTCGAGATGACCTCGCCCATGCAGGCCAAGGCCAGTGGCGTGGTGTTCATCCATCAGGAACTCAGCCTTGGGGACGAACTCAGCGTGGCCGAGAACATCTTTCTGGGTGAACTGCCGCTCAAGGGATTTGGCCGCGTCGATTGGAAGAAACTCCATGACGATACCGATGCGATCCTCAAGACGCTCAATGTCGGTTTCGATTCCACCACGCGCGTGGGCGATCTGTCCATCGCCAATCAGCAGATGGTCGAGATCGGCCGCGCCTTGACCGTGAACCCCCGCGCGGTGATCTTCGACGAGCCGACCGCGTCGCTGACCGATGCGGAAAAGGTGGTGCTTTTCGACGTGATCGCGGATCTTCAATCGCGGGGTGTGGGCATTGTCTACATCTCGCACCGGATGGAAGAGATCTTCAGGATCACCGACCGGATCAGCGTTCTGCGCGATGGCCAGTATCGCGGCACGCTCATCACGGCCGAGACGGACGAGGAAGAGGTCACGCAGCTCATGATCGGCCGCAAGCTGGACCTTTCGCGCAACGAAAGCCATCACGAAATGGGGGATGTCGCGCTCGAAGTGCGCGGGCTCAGCTGCGGCGGGCTTTACCAGGATGTGAACTTTTCCGTGCGACGCGGCGAGGTGCTGGGCTTCTATGGCCTCGTCGGTGCCGGTCGTACCGAGATTGCCGAGACGATCTTTGGATTGCGCACCCCCTCGGCCGGGGAGATCCTGCTCGACGGTCAGGAGGTTTACATCTCCTCGCCGATCGACGCGCTGCGTCATGGCATTTCGCTCGTGCCCGAGAACCGCAAGTCGCAGGGTCTGGTGCTGGGCATGAATTGCCGCGACAACATGACCCTTCCACAGGTCGATGACCTGACCGCCGGCCCCTTTGTGAGCGACGGCGCCGAGATCGCGATCTTCGATCAGTATCGTGACAAGCTCGACATCCGCACCCCTGGCTGGCGCCAGATCGTGGGCAATCTCTCGGGTGGCAACCAGCAGAAGGTTGTCATCGGCAAATGGCTTTCGATGCGGCCCGAGGTGCTGATCGTGGACGAACCGACACGCGGCATCGACGTGGGGTCCAAATCGGAGATTCACAACCTGATCCGCGATCTGGCGGCACAGGGCTATGCGGTCATCGTCATCAGCTCGGAAATGCCCGAGGTGCTGCACGTTTCCGACCGGATCGTGGCGATGTACTCAGGCAGGGTGATGCGCGAATTCACCTCCGAAGAAGTGACCGAGGACAACCTGATCCAGGCGATCTCGGGCATCGGGGCCGAGAAGGTGGCGTGAGGGGCAAGGCGCCCGGGGCGCCTGTCATCCGGGCGGCGACGGGTCGTTCTCGGCGTTCTTTTCCAGGCGCTGGGCTTCGGTACAGATGCAAAACACCTCGGCATCCCGCTCTCCGGCGCTGACATAGGCATGGCCCATCGTGCTGTCGAGGTAAATGCTCTCGCCGCGTTTGAGCGTGACGGGCGCATAGAATTCCGAATGCACCTCGATCTCGCCATCCATCACGATCAGGAATTCTTCGCCGCCATGCCGTTCGAGCGGGCCGAATTCCTTGAGCGATGACGCCTTGATGCGCGCATGAATCGGGACCATCCGCTTGTTGGTCAGTTCCGCGCAGAGGTACCTGTATACGTAATTGCTGGTGTCGATCACGATACCCTCGCCCTCACGCGATGGCGCAAAGCGGCTGTTGGGCGATGCGCCCTGACTTTCGTCATCCCCGATCAACTGCCCGATCGTCAGATCCAGCCCTTCGGCGAGTCGCAGCACCTTGTCGAGGGTTGGCGAGAGCGTCCCGTTTTCGATCTTCGAGATGGTGGAAACCGCGACGCCGGACAGCGAGGCAAGACCGCTCAGCGTGAGCTGTCGGGCTTTGCGCAAATGTCTTAGCCGTGCCCCCATATCCTGGGCTGTGGTCATGGGCGTTCGATCCTCCTTTTGGTGCAGGAAGAGCTTATCAGCCCCCCATGAGAATGGAAATATTTTCGTATACGATAAAAAATTATTGCATTACGAAATTTCTTAGATAGCGTGACCGCGACGGACACGATGCGGAAGGAAATGAACCTGATGTCAGAGCGCGCCATTTCAGCAGATGTCATCGTCATCGGCGCAGGCATGGCTGGCGCTTCGGTCGCTGCGGGATTGGCGCGGACGATGAAGGTCGTTCTGGCCGAGATGGAGGCGCAGCCCGGCTACCACACCACCGGACGATCGGCGGCCGTGTTCGCCCCGAGCTATGGGCCCGACGGTGTGCGCGCCCTGACGCGGGCCTCTCGCGCCTTCTTCGATGCGGTGCCGGAGGGGTTCACGGATGTGCCGCTGTTGACCCCGCGCCAGATCCTCATGATCGCGAGAGAGGACCAACTGGAGTCGCTTGACGCGCTCATCGACAGGATGTCCGGGGAGGCCCGGGTGGCGCGGCTGGGCGCGGCGGCGCTCAAGGAACACCAGCCGTTGCTGAGAGAAGGCTACGCCGCGGCCGGGATGCTCGACACGGGCGGCCAGGATATCGACGTCGCCGCACTTCACCAGGGGTTTTTGCGCCTGCTCAAGGCGCGTGGCGGCATGTTGTTGACCAACGCCGCGGTGCAGGAATTGGCCCGTGAAGCCGACGGCTGGCAGGTGCAGACGCAAGCCGGCACGCTCTCGGCGCCGCTGGTGGTCAATGCCGGCGGGGCGTGGGCCGGTGCGATCGGTCGCCTTGCCGGGGCGGAAGAAATCGGTCTGGTGCCGAAGCGCCGAACCGCGATGATGGTGGCCGAGCCGGATGGGTTCACGCGCCGCGATGCGCCCATCACCATCGACGTCCAGGAAGAATTCTACCTCAAGCCCGACGCCGGGCGCTTGCTGATTTCGCCGGCGGACGAGACGCCGACCGACCCGTGCGACGCACAGCCCGAAGAGATCGACGTGGCGGTTTGTGCCGACCGGATCATGACAGCCTTCGACCTCGATATCCGGCGGATCGAGAGCAAATGGGCGGGGCTGCGCAGCTTCGTCGCCGACAAGGAGCCGGTGATCGGCTTTTCCCGGGTCGTTCCCGGTTTCTTCTGGATGGCCGGGCAGGGGGGCTATGGCATCCAGTCGGCCCCGGCGGCGGCGGATCTTGCGGCCGCATTGGTGCAAGGCAAGCCTGTTCCGGGGCATATTGCCGATCAGGGCCTTGATCCTGCGCGCGTCGCGCCCGACCGCATGGCGTGTGCGGCATGATCTGGGTGATTCCCGTCATTGCGGTCGCGCTGCTGGCCTCTGGGCTGGCGCTTGCCTATGTGATCGGCGGTGCGGCCGTTCTGACCTTCGTGCTGACCGACAACACGCGCTATCTCGCCGTGCTGCCGCAAAAGGTGTTTTCGCAGATCAGCATCTTCTCGCTGCTGGCGATGCCGCTTTTCATCCTGGCCGGCGAGCTCATGAACAGGGGAGGCGTGACCAGATCGCTCATCGACCTGTCCATGGCGCTGATCGGGCGCCTGCGCGGCGGGCTGGGGCACGTGAACATCATGACCTCGGTGTTCTTTGCCGGCATATCGGGATCCGCGGTCGCCGACGCGGCCGCCCTGTCGAACACGATGGTTCCGGCGATGCGCGAGCGCGGTTACACGGCCGAGTATGCCGGGGCCATCACGGCGGCGTCCTCGATCATCGGCCCGATCGTGCCGCCCTCGATCATCCTGATCTTCTATGGCGCGCTGATGCAGACATCGGTCGCGGCGCTTTTCGTGGCCGGTATCCTGCCGGGGCTGTTGTTGGCGTCCGCGCTTTTCATGGTCAACGGCTGGTTCGCGTGGCGCGAGGATCATCCGCGGGTCGAAAAGGGCGAGGCACCGCCGCTTTTGCCGGCGATCCTTGTCGCGCTGCCCGCGCTCGCCCTGCCGATCATCATCGTCGGAGGGATCGTCCTGGGCTGGATGACGCCGACCGAAGCCGCTGCCGTCGCGGTCATTGCCGCGGGGGGCGCCGCGTTCTTCTATTCTCCGCTCACGCGTGACGACATCTGGGAAAGCTTCTCCCGGACGGCGGTTCTGACCGGGTCGATCTTCATGATCCTGTGCGCGGTCGCGGCGTTCGGCCATCTTGCCGCGCTTGAGCGAATTCCGCAGGCGATTGCCGGGTTGGTCGATGGCCTGGGCCTCGGTCCGGTCGGGTTCCTGATCGCCATGAACCTGCTTTTCATCATCGCGGGTATGATCATGGATGTGCCCGTCGCCCTTGCGCTACTCGTGCCGCTGCTGGCGCCGGTTGCCCTGGCCAACGGGGCGGACCCGATTCATCTGGGCATCGTGATCTGCTTCAACCTGTGTATCGGACTGGTGTCCCCGCCGCTGGGGGGGTGCCTGCTGATCGTGTCGACGGTCACGGGGGTCAACTACTGGAAACTGGCCAGGGCGATCGCCCCCTTCATCATCGCGGAAATCATCGTGTTGGGAATACTGGTTTCCGTCCCCGAGATCAGCCTCTGGCTGCCCCGGACGCTGGGGCTTTGGAAATGATGCGACAACCAATCAAAAGGGAAGGAAACTGAAATGAAACTCACCGGAATTCTGACCGCCTCCGCGGTTGCGGCGGCGCTTGCGCTGCCGGCGACGGCCGAGGTGAAGATCGCACTCGACAGCCCGCCGGATCTTGAAAAATCCGGCACCTATGTCTGGGCGCACACCTTTGCCGAGCATCTCAAGGCCAACGGCCTGGACGCGGTGGAATACGAGCGCAACGCGCTGGGCGAAGAGGCCGAACGGCTCGACCAGGTCAGCCAGGGGCTGCTCGAAGTGTCGATGTCGGACGCGAAATCCGCCGGTACGCTGGACGGGACGATCTTTGGCGCGTCTATGCCGTATTTCTTCAAGGACCTCGAAGAGCTTGACCGTGCATTGGACGAGGGCGGGATGCTCGAGCGGATCAACGCCGGCACGACCCCCGAGGGCGTGCGTGTGCTGGACGTGGTGATGACCGGCACGGCGTCGGGCATCTTCACCACCGAAGTTCCGATCCGCACCTTCGAGGACATGCAAGGCGTGCGTATGCGGGCACTTGATTCGTCGCAGATCAACACGTTCGAGCAATGGGGATCGAAAGGCACCATCGTGTCCTGGTCCGAGGTGCCCAACGCGTTGCAGACCGGCGTCGCGGGGGGCTATATCAACCCCGCCTTCGTGCCGCTCACATATGGCCACACGGCCTTCATCAACTATTTCACCAACGCCCGGATGAGCCAGTCGGTGCGCGTCGCGATCGCGTCAGAGGACTGGTACCAGGCACTGACGGACGAGGAACGCGAGATCGTTCACGCGGCCGTGGACAAGGCACATGACGCCAACCGTGCGCTCATTGCCGACGATTCCGCCATTTTGGAGCAATTGGAGGAAGCCGGCATCGAGGTGATCGAGCTGTCGCCGGAAGAGCGGGCCAAGTTCCGCGACGCCAGCCAGCCGATCTATGAGACGACGGACATGCCGGAAGGCGCGCTGGAGGCCTGGAAAGCGGCGATCGGAAACTGACCGATGCGGGCGATTTCCGATACGATCAACCGGCTTTCCTGGGGACTTAACCGGGTGGCTCTGGTGGGCGCGGCGCTTGCCGTCGCGCTCATGCTGGCCGCTGCCGGCTGGCAGGTGATCGCCCGCTACCTGCTCAACCAACCGCCCACCTGGACCGAGGAGCTTGCACGGTTTTCCATGGTCTGGGGCGGGCTTCTGGGCGCGTCCTGCGCGTATCGCTTTCAGCGCGATCCCAACCTGTTCCCGAATGCCTTGCAGGCCCGCGGTGTTCGGGGGCTGGTCTTTACACTGGTGCGATCCTTCGGGGTTTTGTGCTTTGTCCTGCCGATCCTGTGGTTCAGCTTTTTCGGCCCGGGCGTCAACCCCGCACGCGGATACCTCGCGCGGCTGGCCGGACGACAAACCGAAACGATGGACCTGCCGATGGTGGTGTTCGGCATCGCGATCCCGCTGGCGTTTACGCTGATCCTTTTCCATGTCCTGGCGGATATCGTGACCGCGCTTTCAAATCTCGGGAATGACGAATGAAACTCTTCATGGCCTCGCTGGCAACGGAAACCAATTCCTTTTCGCCCATCCCGACAGGGTGGAGCGGTTTCAAGGAACATCTCTACTCCAAGACCGCCTCGCGCGGCGAAGCAGGGTTGTACGCGGCGGCGTTGGCACGCTGGCGCACAATGGCCGAGGCACGGGGATGGGAGGTCGTCGAGGGGCTTTGCACCTTTGCGCAACCCGCCGGCCCCACGGTGCGCGCGGTCTACGAGACGATGCGCGACGACATCCTCGCCGATCTGCGCGCCGCGATGCCGGTGGATGTGGTTCTGATGTCCATGCATGGCGCGATGATCGCGCAGGGTTACGACGATTGCGAGGGCGACATGATGGCCCGCATCCGCGAGATCGTGGGGCCGCAGGTCAAGATCGGGCTGGAGCTCGACCCGCATTGCCACCTGACGGAACTGATGCTCGAAAAGGCGACCGCGATCATCTGCTACAAGGAATATCCGCATATCGATGTGGTGGAGCGCGCCGAGGAGCTTTTTGCCATTTGCGCCGACGCGGCCGAGGGGCGGATCGATCCGGTGATGCGCGATTACGATTGCCGGATGATGGCGATGTATCACACGCCGTTCGAGCCGGTGCGCAGCTACGTGGATCGCATGTCGGCGATGGAGGGGCAGGGGGGGGTCCTGTCGATCTCGCTGGCGCACGGGTTTCCGTGGGGGGACAATCCGCGTTGCGGCGCCCGCACGCTGGTGATCACCGATGGCGACGCCGCGCTGGCCGCGCGTCGTGCCGAGGAACTGGGGAAAGAGCTTTGGGAGATGCGCAACGATCTGCGCCGGTTTCCCAGCCTCGATGACGGTCTGGACCGTGCGATTGCCCTCAACGCGGCGCCCATCGTGCTGGCCGATTTCGCCGATAACGCGGGCGGCGGTGCGCCGTCGGATTCGACTTTTGTGTTGCGCGCGGCGCTGGACCGTGGGCTGAAGGATATCGCGATCGGAACCTTCTGGGATCCGGTGCTGGTGAGCATGTGCATCGACGCGGGCTTGGGCGCCGAGATGGCTGTGCGCGTGGGCGGCAAGATCGGGCCGATGTCGGGTGACCCCGTGGACCTGCTGGTGACGGTGCGGGGCATTGCCCGCGACGCTGTGCAGCATCTGGGCCGGGCCGCGATGAAGATGGGCGATTGCGTCTGGCTTGAGGCTGACGGTGTTCACATCGTGGTCAACACGCAGCGGACCCAGACATTCCACCCCGAGGCGTTCGAGAACCTCGGGATCGACCTGTCGAAGATGAAATACGTGGTCGTGAAATCCTCGCAGCATTTCTATGACGGGTTCGCCCCGATTGCCGCCGAGGTCATCCACCTGGCCACCCCGGGGGCGATCACCCCGGATTTCAGCATCATTCCCTTTACGAAACGGGACGCCAATTACTGGCCCAAGACGGAAAACCCCTTTGCCGGCGAAAGGGCGGACCAATGACCGAAGCATATGACATCATCCTGCGAAACGGGCGCGTGATGGACCCCGAAACCGGCTTTGACGCGGTCTGTGACCTAGCCGTTTCGGGGGGTGGGATCGCCCGGATCGGAACGATCGACGGCACCGCCACGCGCGAGATCGACGCCACGGGGCTGATCGTCGCGCCGGGCTTTCTGGATCTGCATGCACATGGCCAATCGGTCGCCGCCGACCGGATGCAGGCCTTTGACGGTGTCACCACGACGCTGGAGCTGGAGGTCGGCGCCATGCCGGTTGCCGGATGGTATGACAGGCAGGCCAGGGTTCCGCGCGCGCTGCATTACGGCACGGCCGCGGCATGGATCTTCGGGCGCAAGGCCGCCTTCGGCGCGATCAAGCTTGACGCGGAGGTGCATCCGATCGACCAGATGGGCGCCGGGTCGGAAGACATGCGCTGGTCGACCGAGGCCGCCGATGCCATGCAGACGCGCGAGATCGTCGCCCATGTGCAGCAGGGGCTCGACGAGGGTGCGATCGGTATCGGTCTGCCGAATGGCTATGCCCCCGGTGCGGGGGTCAAGGAGATGGCAGAGATCTGCGATCTGGCTTTCGAATACGGCACGCCGACCTTTACCCATATCGCCTATCTCAGCAATATCGACCCGCAAAGCTCGGTTGACAGCTATGTTCGGCTGATCGGTTTGGCCGGCGCGACCGGGGCGCATATGCATATCTGCCACCTCAATTCGACATCGTTGATGGACATCGAGCGCGTGGTCGAACTCGTCGCGAAGGCCCAGGAACAGGGCCTTCCGGTCACGACCGAGGCCTACCCCTATGGCACCGGTGCGACCGTGGTCAGCGCGGGGTTCTTCATGGACCCCGATTTCACCAAGCGCACCGGCAGCGATTATTCCAATATCGAACTGGTCCACAATCACCACCGCTTCACCGGCCGCGAGGACATGCGCGCGGCACGCGAGGCTTCGCCGACCGACCTGGTGATGTGGCATTTCCTCGACGTGGACGCGAATGATGAGCACCGGCGCCTGCTGGATCTGTCGGTCACCTATCCGGGTGGGTCCATCGCGTCGGATGCGATGCCCTGGATCAACGAGGATGGCAGCATCTACGAGGGGCTCGAATGGCCGCTGCCCGATGCGCTTTCGGCGCATCCGCGCTCTTCGGGGACGTTCACGCGGTTCCTGCGCGAACATGTGCGCGAGCGTGGGACGATTCCCCTGATGGATGCATTGGCCAAATGCACGACCCTGCCCGGCAAGGTGATCGAGGGCTGTGCACCGCAGATTGCGAAAAAGGTGCGCCTGCAGGAGGGCTGCGATGCGGATATCGTGGTATTCGACCTGGAGACCCTGACCGACAAGGCCGAGTTCACCGCGATGAACAGACCCTCGGAAGGGGTGAGGCATCTGCTGGTGGGCGGTGAATTCGTCATCTCGAACGGCGTGTTGAACACGGATGCGGCACCGGGGCGCCCGATCCGGCGCACAATGAATTGAGTGTTCCGGTCCTTCTCGTCACGGGGTTCCTGGGCGCGGGAAAGACCACGTTCATAAACCGGATGCTGCACGGCGAGCACGGGCTTCGGATCGCGGCGATCGTCAACGATTTCGGGTCCATCAACATCGACGCGGCCTTGCTCGACGCCTCGGCCGAAGGAGTTATCGGGCTCAGGAACGGCTGTATCTGTTGCTCGTTGCAGGGCGATCTGATGCGCACGCTGAAACAGGTCATGGCCCGCGCGCCGAAACCCGAACTGATCGTGATCGAAGCCAGCGGCGTGGCCGATCCGGCCGGTATCGTGCAGTCCCTGATGGACCCCGTCATCTGGTCGCAGGCACGGCTTGAGACCGTGATCGGGATCGTGGATGCACCCGACGCGCTCCGGAGAAAGGACGACCCGCTTTGGCAAGCCCAGTTGCGCGGGGCGGACATCCTTTTCCTGTCGAAGACGGCCGACACGACGCCGCAAGATGTGACCGCGCTGCGGGCCGCGTTGAGCGTTCAGGGCAAGAAGCACATCTTCGACATGGAGGCGCCGCTTCCGCTGGCCGCGCTGTTCATCGAGGCCGGTCACGAGCGGGACAGTCTGACGGCACGCCCGCATGACGACAGCCGGTTCCTTCATCTGGAATGGAAATGTGACGGCCCGCTCGAGTTGCACGCCTTCCAGGAGACCATGTCACGGCTTGCCCACACGCTCTTGCGCGGAAAGGGGTTCGTCAGCTTCAGGGGCAGGACCGGCCGTATGCTTTTCCAGCTTGTCGGCACCCGTGCCGCCCTGTCGCCCGAGCCCTCGGACGGGGAAGAGGGTTGCAAGCTCGTACTGATCGGCGAACGCGGCGAGTTCGATCCAGATGCGGCGCTGCGTGCCCTTGACGCACTCCGGACACGCGACGCCGGGCAGTAATCGACATTCGTGCCTTGCGCTTGGCTTTCGCACCGCGGCACGCACCGGGTGCGAGCAGGGCGCTTTTCGTTCCTGATCGGGTTCTGCATCGCGTCTTCCGATTTCCTGCTTGACTTTGAATGAACGGCCATTCATTAATGCGAGCCAAATGGTAGCAGCAGGATTTGACCATGCGTAATCGTGACTTTGCCGCGACTCTTTCCTGGGATCAGGAGAACTTCGTCCATCCTTGGGAGGATATGGAAGGGCTTGGCGCCGGGGAGAGGAGCTTCGTCGAAAGCGCCGATGGTGTGCGCGTTACGACCGAGAACGCAGAGCGGTTGATAGACGGGCCGGGTGGCATGTGGTGCGTGCAACTCGGTTACGGAAATTCCGAGCTTGCCGAGGCGATGGCCCGGCAGGCCCGCGAGATGGCCTATTTCTCTCCGTTTACCGCGTCGAATTCCGTCAGCGCCCAACTTGCCCACGAGATCGCTTTGCGCACGCCGGGTGACCTCAACCGGGTGTTCTTTACCACCGGCGGGTCCACCGCCGTGGATACCGCGCTGCGCTTCGTTCAGTTTCGCAACAACCTGCTGGGCAAACCCGACAAGAAGATCGTGATCTCGCGCGAGAAAGCCTATCATGGGTCCACCTATCTTGCCGCAAGTGTCAGCGGCAAGGAACGGGACAAGAACTGGTTCGATCAGGCGGACGAGTTGACCCATTTCCTGCCCGACGTGAACCCCTACAGGCGCCCGGCCGGCACGACTGTCGAAGAGTTCCTGGACGCCAAGGTTGCGGATCTTGAGAACGCCATACTGGAAATCGGGGCGCACCGGGTCGCCGCCTTCATCGCCGAACCGATTCTGGCCTCCGGCGGGGTCGTGGTGCCACCCGAAGGATACCACCGGCGCTGTCTCGACATCTGCCGCCGGCACGATGTTCTCTATATCTGCGACGAGGTGGTGACCGGTTTCGGGCGTCTCGGCCATTGGTTCGCATCGGAAACCGTGTTCGATATCGTGCCGGACATCATCACCTGCGCCAAGGGGCTGACATCAGGCTATGCGCCGATGGGCGCCTGCATCATCTCCGATCGCTTGATGCAGGACATCTCCGGGAATGCGTCGCGAGGCGCCACGTTCTCCAACGGATACACCTATTCCGGTCACCCCGTCAGCGCCGCCGTCGCCTTGAAGAACATCGAGATCATGGAGCGCGACGGAGTCCTCGACCATGTGCGCCGCATTTCACCGCTGTTCCAGGAGCGGCTCGCGGATCTGTCGGGGCTGCCGATGGTCAGCGATACCCGCGGAATGGGCCTCGTGGGCTGCGTGGAATGCAACGTGGATGGCATGGATGGCGAGGATGCCCTGCAACTCGACACCGAGATCGGTGCGCGTATCGATGCGCATTGCCAGAGGCTGGGCCTGTTGCTGCGCCCGATCATCAACATGTGCGTGTTTTCACCGCCGCTCATCATCGCCGAGGACGATGTCAACCTGATGTTCGACATCCTCGGCGAGGGTATTCGCCGTGCGGCGGACGATGTCGCGCGGCAACGCAAGCGCGGGGCATGAGCGACATGCCGCGTGATCCTTTGCCCAATGGAAGGGGGGTAGTGTGACGCTCGGAAGCGACCGAAGCGGTGTTTTTCTCGCCATGCCGGCCACGGTCTATGTCGGGCTGCTTGTCGCGGCGCCTCTCGGTGTTCTGGTCATGTACAGCTTCTGGACACAGACCTATGTCGACATCGACCGAACGTTCACCTGGGAAAACTACCGCGCCGCGTTCAGCGATCCCCTGGTTCGCCAGCTGCTGGTGCGCTCGGTCTGGATGGCGGGCCTGGTCACGCTGCTGACCGTGCTGCTGGCCTATCCGATCGCGTATTTTGTCGCCTTTCGCGCCAGGCGCAAGATGTTGTGGCTCTTGCTGATCACGATTCCGTTCTGGATAAGTTACCTGCTGCGTGTGTTTGCGTGGAAACTGATCCTCGGGTTCAACGGATTGCTCAACAGCGGCCTCGCCAGCCTTGGGCTGATAAACGAGCCGCTCGACTTCCTGCTCTACAATGAACTTGCGGTCATCATCACCCTGGCACATGCTTGGGCACCCTTCGCGATCCTTCCCATTTACGTGTCGCTTCAGAAGATCGACAGGAGCCTGCTCGAAGCGGCCACCGATCTGGGGTGCGGGAAACTCGGACGTTTCTTGAGGGTGACGCTGCCCCTGACGGTGCCGGGCATCATTGCCTCCTGCCTGATCATCTTCATCCCGACAGTCGGCGATTACGTGACCCCGGCATTGGTGGGCGGCTCGGACGGCAAGATGGTTGCCAACCTGATCCAGGTCTATTTCGGTTCCGCCAACAACTGGCCGCTGGGCGCGACGCTGTCGCTGATGACGATGGTTTCCGTGGGGGCGGTGGCCATTAGCTTCGTGGCGCTCGTGCGCGGCGCCGGAAAGGCAATTCGATGACACGTCTTGCAAGATTTGCCCCCGGCCTGAGGGCCTATGCGGTCATTTACCTGTTGTTTCTTTACCTGCCCGTCCTGTTGATTCCGCTGTTCTCGTTCAGCGAAGGCACGGTTGTGGCCTTCCCGATCTCGGGCTTTACCTTCAAGTGGTACGGGCAACTCGCAACACAGGACACCCTGCTGCAATCGCTGGTCAACAGTGCCATCGTGGGGGCGGGGACGGCGGTGCTCAGCACGTCGCTGGGATTGTTCGCCGCGCGGGCCTATATTCGGCACGATTTCCCCGGGCGCAGGGCTTCCGAAGGTCTGGTGATGCTGCCGTTGGTGACCCCGGTGATCATCGTCGCTTCGGCAATGCTGGCGCTGTTCCTGCTGATCGGGCTGCGGCCGTCGCTGTTGACAGTCATTCTCGGCCATACATTCCTGACGGTTCCCTTTGCCGTTTCCATCCTCAAATCGGCCTTCGAGGAATTCGATCCGTCGCTGGAAGAGGCCGCCTATGACCTGGGGGAATCCGTCTGGGGCACGTTCCGGCGGGTGACCCTGCCGATCGTGGCGCCGGGTATCGTTTCGAGCCTGCTGGTCACCTTCACGGTATCCTTCGACGAATTCGTCCTGGCGTTCTTTCTGTCGGGCGATCAGCCAACGCTGCCGGTCTATATCTGGAGCCAGATCCGCTTTCCCGCGAAACTGCCCAACACGCTGGCGCTTGGCTCGCTGCTGCTCGGGTTTTCCGTGCTGCTGCTGATCGCCGCCGAGTTCTTCCGCCGCAAATCGAGAAATGCGATCGCCAAGGTGAAAGGGTGACACCGACATGACCGGAGACACGATCATTGAACTCATCGACGTCGAGAAACACTTTCGCTCGTTCGTCGCGCTTTCGAATTTCAGTCTCGATCTGAAAGAAGGCGAGTTCTTCTCGTTGGTCGGACCGTCAGGATGCGGCAAGACGACCGCCCTGCGCATCATCGCAGGGTTCCAGGAGCCGACCTCGGGCGTGATCCGGATCGGCGGGCAGGACATGCGTGCGATCCCGGCCAACCGGCGCCCGACCAACATGGTGTTTCAAAGCTATGCAATCTTTCCGCACCTGAATGTCGCCGACAACGTGGGCTTTGGCCTGGCCAAGTCGGGCCTGTCCCGCGCGGAGCGCAAACAGCGGATCGGCGAGGCGCTCGAGATGGTTGCACTCGACGGGCTGCAGCGCCGTAATGCGCATGAACTGTCCGGCGGGCAACGGCAGCGCGTTGCCCTCGCCCGGGCGCTCGTCATGCGACCCAAGGTGCTTTTGCTCGATGAGCCGCTTTCGGCACTCGACAAGAACATGCGCGAGTCGATGCAGTTTGAATTGCGCCGGCTACAGCAATCCATCGGTATCACGTTCGTGATGGTCACGCATGACCAGTACGAAGCGATGACGATGTCGGACAGGATCGGCGTGATGTTCGATGGCCGCCTCGAACAGGTTGACGCGCCCTCCGCTCTTTATGCCTTTCCGGCCAATCCCAAGGTCGCCTCTTTCATTGGTGGCATGAATTTCCTGCCCGCCACGCTTCTGAATGAACGAAACGCAACGCTTTCGATCGAGATAGCCGGGCTTGGATCGCTCGATATCGGGATGAACCCGGGAGTGACACGCCATGAGCGCGATCTGCTCGTCGGCCTTCGTCCCGAGCAACTTTACATCGGACGCGACGTGCCGACCGATTACGATGTCACGGCACAAGGCACCGTGACCGACATCGCCTTCTACGGCGAGAGCGTGCGCTATCACGTCCAGATCAATGGCGTGCCGGAGCCTGTCTCGGTTTCCGTTCCCAACTATTTCCACACGGTCGACTTCAAGCGTGGCGATGCCGTCTGGATCGCTGCGCAGGGCGCCTCCGTGATCGACCTGGGCACCAGGTCAGACAACGAACCAACCAAGCAAGAAAGGAAGGTATGACAATGACTCGCACATTCACACGACTTGCGACCCATGCAGCGATCGCGGGGCTGGCCGCCGGCACCGCGATGGCCGATGGATCGGATCTCACCGTGTTCGACTGGTCCGGCTACGAGGATCCGGGCTTTTACGGGAACTATGTCGAGACCTATGGCGAAGGGCCGAGCTACTCCTATTTCGGGGACGAAGACGAAGCGTTTGCGAAACTGCAGTCGGGCTTCGGTGCCGATCTGTCCCATCCGTGCAACTATGTCACCCAGAAATGGGCGGATGCCGGGCTGCTGCAGCCCATCGACACCTCCAGGCTGGATCATTGGGACGATCTTCTGCCCGGGATCTCGTCGGTTGACGGGATCAACTTTGGGGGCGAGACATGGATGGTTCCCTTTGATTGGGGCAATACCGGGCTGATTTATCGCAGCGACGAGTTTTCGTCCGAAGAGGTTTCGCTGCAGATGCTCACCGATCCGGCCTACAAGAACAAGATTTCCCTGCCCGGAGGGGCGCTCGAAGCCGTGACCCTGGGTGTGCTCGCGACCGGCGCACAGGATTCCTATCCTGATCTGAGCGAAGAGGAATTCCAGGCGGTGCTCGATTTCCTTCGCGACGTGCATGAGAATGTTCGCTTCTACTGGTCCGACGCGACGCAACTGGATCAGGCCCTTGCCAGTGGCGAGGTCCTGATGGGGTGGGGCTGGAACCAGACCGAGGTCAACCTGGTCAGCAACGGCGTGCCCGCCGAGATGATGCGCGACGTGGACAAGGGCGTGGTGTCCTGGGTCTGCGGCTATGTCCACATGCAGGACTCCGACGTGCCCGATGAACAGGTATATGACATGCTGAACGCGCTGACCGCTCCGGAAAGCGGGAAATACATTATCGAAAGCTGGGGCTATGCCCATTCCAATGCCAAGGCATTCGACATGGCCGATCCCGAGCTTGTCGAGGCATACGGGTATTCGGACCCCGACTCCTTCTTTGCCGGAAGCCTTTTCGGTGTTCCCCTCGATCCCGCGCTCGAACGCCGCTTGCGCGAAGAGTATGAACGGATCAAGTCGGGCTTTTGATCCCGGTTTGCCAGACGGCGCTTTTCGGTCTCTTGGTCCGAAAAGCGCCATTCCCCTTGCTTGCTGATGAAAGAGCGGAACATGGGCGATGATCTCTGTTACCTGCCTGCGACCGAAGCCTTGCGCCTGTTTCGCGCGCGCGAGCTGTCGCCGGTGGAATTGATGGATGCGGTCATCCACCGCTCCGAAGCAGTCCAGCCCGCGATCAATGCCTTGACCTACACACATTTCGACGAGGCGATGGACCTGGCGAGATCGGCCGAGAGCCGCTATGCAAGGGGGGCGTCCGCCGGGCCGATCGATGGTTTGCCGGTGGCCGTCAAGGATGAGGGGTTCATCGAGGGCAAACCCACGTCGAACGGCTCGCTGACCATGCGTGACATGGTTGCGCAGCACAGCTCACCGGTGAACGCGCGTGTTCTCGCGGCGGGCGGGATTGTTCACGCTCGCACGGCCACGCCCGAGTTTTCCTGCGCGGGTCTCACGTGGTCACGCCTTTGGGGTGTCACGCGCAACCCGTGGAACACCGAATGCACGCCCGGCGGGTCGTCGGGCGGCTCCGGTGCGGCACTGGCCGCCGGAATGTGCAGCCTGGCGACGGGGTCCGACATTGGTGGCTCGATCCGCATTCCGGCCTCGGCCTGTGGGGTTGTCGGCCTCAAGCCGTCCTATGGGCGCAACCCCGAGGAAGCCCCCTTCAACCTTGATTTCTTTGCCCATCAAGGTCCAATGGCGCGCTCGGTTGGCGATACCGCGCTCTTGCAGGACATCATGGCTGGACCGCACCCCGCGGACATCGCGACGCTGCGCGACGGGGCCGTTCTTGCCGAAACCACAGGCGCGATCAAAGGGCTGCGCGTGGCGTATTCCCCCGATCTCGGCCTGTTCGAGATCGACCCCGACGTGCGTCGAAACACCCAAAAGGCCGTGGACATCCTGAGATACCTCGGGGCAACGGTCGAAACCGTGGACCTGGGCTGGAAAAGCGAATGGCTCGATGCCGGCCTGCAGTATCTGAAGCTGCTTTTCGGTCGTTTCATCGCCCGGACCCTCGAAGATCATGCGGACGACATGACCACCTATGCCCGGGCGTTCGCAGAAGACGCGATGAAGATTTCTCCCGATGCCTTGCTGCAATGCTACGAGGCCGCGGGTCACATGTATCAAAGCCTCGGGGCCGTGCTCGAGGATCACGACGTGCTGATCTGCCCGACCAACGGGCTGCCCGCGGTGCGTGCGGATTTCGACCCGTCCCGAGAGACGCTTTGCATCAACGGGCGCGAAACGGATCCCGACTTCGGATGGTTTCTCACCCTGCCGTTCAACATGCTGAGCCGTTGCCCGGTTCTTTCTGTCCCGACTGGGCAGGCGACGAACGGCGTGCCCACCGGCATGCAGATCGTTGGACGAACCTACAGGGAGCAGGACATATTCGGCGTTGCTCACGCGTATCAGCAGGCCGTATCGGGATGGTATGACACGAGGGCAAAGCGGCCGGTGATCTGGCCGTTCGAATCAAATGTGTCGTAGGGGCCCATATGCCGGCAGTGACAAACTGGCGTGTCGCGCCTTATAACTGGAACTCCGCTCCCCTGGGTTGGTCGGAATCTGTTGGAAGTCGAACATGAACAAGCGCACCACCGCCGCCGACCAACCGAACGCGCGTGAAATCAGCAAATCGCGCCATCGCCGGGTCCTGCTCAATGCCGCGGCCGATGCGGTCTATCGGTTTGGTGTGCGGGGGGTGACCGTCGCCCGGATCCAGGAAATCTCGAACCTTTCGCGCGGCATGATAAGCCTGCACTTCGGGTCCAAGGAAAACCTGCTCCTCGCGATGCTGAAGGAACTTTCGGAAGAATATACCCGAAACTGGCGCCGCGCCGTCGGACCCGACGACGCCAACCCGGCACGCAGGCTTCGTGCGATCATAGCAGCCGATTTTTCGCCTGACGTGCTCAACCCGCGAAACATCGCGATATGGTTTGCCTTTCGCGCGGAAATCAACTCCCACCCCGAATATCGCCCCTTCGTGGACTCGCGCGAGTCCGACTTTCGCGACGCCCTGATCAAGACCTGCCGCGAGTTGTCAAACCTCGAAGAGGAGGCCGTCCTGGCCGCAAACGCCCTGACCGCGGTGCTTGAGGGCATGTGGACGGATTTCCTTCTCAACCAGGCCCAGTTTGACCGCGAGGTCGCGCTCGAGGCTTGTCTGCTCGTTGCGCGACGCCTGTTCCCGGACATCGCGGAATCGGAATGGCTTGGACCGATCGCGCCGAAGGCCGAGGACCGCACCCGGGAGACCGGTGGCTGACCCGTGCCCGCGCGACGTTGCAGCGAGGCGGGTTTACTTGACGGTCCGGCGCATGGATCGCCCAAGGCCGGCGCGCGCGGAGGCGGTCCGCATGCGAGCGAAGAAGAAGTGAACACCCGTCGCACCTTGGGGGCCTGGATTTGCAACCGGGGCAACCCGGGCCGTCAAGCGCGTATTTCTTAAAGAAACAAGGTAGCAAGGTGGTAGCCCGTAGGTCTCTTGCAAGCATGTCCCGGCACCTACCACCTAATACAATAAACCACTGAACTCTGGGCAGGAATTGACCCATGGATTTTTGCTACCTACCGCTTCCCTCCTCCGCTTCTTATGCAGGATATTGGTATAGATCTTGGGTGAGTACACATGCCGAAGCTTTCAAAAGGTCAGGTAGATTCCATTTGCGAACCCGGATTTCACGGTGATGGGATCGGCAAGGCCGAGTTCATCGCCATGCGCCGCGCCCGCGATTCAACACTGACGTTGCCCGCGCGCATGCTCGCGGCGTTTCAGGTCAATATCCGCGGCGGGTGCGTGCCCGAGGTCGAGGCGGATGGGCACAGCTACCTGAAAATTCCGGTCGGGAACTTCAAGCCGCCATGAGTGGCGGTCAGAATTCGGTGTTTGCCGGATCATGAGTGCCGCCCTGCAGTGTATTTGCGATGGCGGCGGCGGCGCTCACGTCGACACCGCGTTCAAGAGGCTTCGGCCAATTTTGTGGCGTCCTGCGGATCGTCATGTATGTCGGCCCAGGGGTCCATGGTCTGGCCAAGACGCCGGAAGATCGACGCGATCGAATAGCGATCCGGTGTCATTTCCGAGGAGAAGGCCTCGGGCCAGCGCAGGGGGGTCGCCACGGGCGCGCCCTTTCTGGCGCGCACGGCATAGGGTGCGACGGCGGTCTGGGCGTGGGCCGTTCGGAATGTGTCGATCAGAACCTTGTCGCCCCGCTTCGCCTTGCGCTGTTCGGTGGTGGCGAGCGCCGGATGTGCCGCGGCGACCTCTTCGGCCAGCCTGCGGGCGAAGGGCCGCAGCCGCGCGACCTCGACCGAGGCATCGAGCGACAGCACGATGTGCAGCCCGCGCGAGCCGGTTGTGGCCACGAAGCTGGGCAAGGCCCGCTGATCGAGTGCCCGCTTGACCGCCCGCGCCACCTCCTGCACCTTGCCGAAATCGTCGTCCGAGGGGTCCAGGTCGAAGACCATCCGGTCAGGCTTGCGCGGTGCCCCGGCCCGGGCCAGCGCAAGATGCGGTGTGATGCAGCCTTGATCCGCCAGATAGGCGAGGGTGGCTGCCTCGGTCACGACGGCATGCGTGACGATACCACCTTCCTTGGGCACTTCCACCCGCCTTATCCAGTCGGGGAAGTGTTCGGGAACGTTCTTGTGGAAGAACCCGTCCGCCTCGATCCCGTCGGGGAAACGCTGCATGGTAACGGGCCTTTCGCGGTAGTGGGGCAGTGCGGTCTCGGCGATCTTCGCGTAGAATTCGGCAAGATCAAACTTGGTGATACCGTCGTCCGGGAAAAGAATCTTGGCCGCATTGGAAATCTCGACATCGCGCCCGCCGACCGTGAGGGTTTTCGTGCTCATGCGTCCGGCACCTCGCGGATGACATCCCCGGCGGGCTTGTCCTGCCGCAGGCCAAGGAAACGCGGGTGGCGCAGCCGTCCCGCTTCGGTCCATTCTGTAAACCCGATCTCGGCCACCAGGTCGGGACGGACCCAGATCGCTTGTTCGTCGACCACATCTTCAAAGGGTGACGTTTCGCGGCGGCGCGCCTCCAGCGTCTCGCGGAAGCCCTCCAGGAAGGCATCGTCGAACCCGGTGCCCACCTTTCCCGCATACCTTAGCTCGCCATCCTCGAAATACCCCAGCAAGAGCGCACCAAAGCCCACGCGGTTCCCCTTGGGCTCCGTGAACCCGCCGATCACCAGTTCCTGCCCCTTCGCACATTTGAACTTGAGCCAGTCTCGTGAGCGGCCGTGGCTGTAACGTGACGTCGCGTCCTTGGCGATCAGACCTTCCCACCCCCTCGCGCAAGCCCGCTCGAAGAACGCTTCGCCATCCGCGTTGCGGTGCGGCGTAAAGCGGAGCGGATCGTCGAAGCGCAGCGCCCGGCGGAGCAGCGATTTCCTTCGTCGCAGCGGCAGGTCGGTTAGGTCATGGCCGGCAAGATGAAGCAGGTCGAAAAGATAGAGATGCACCGCGATGCCGCTGGCGCTGGCCTTGTCCCGGTCGGTGATCTGCATCCTGCCTTGCAGGCGTGAAAAGCTGGTCAGGTTGCCATCGAAGGCCACAACCTCGCCATCGGCGACAAAGTCACGCGCAGGCTGCCTGGCCAGCGCCTTGACCAGTTCGGGATAGGTATCGCTCACCTCGTTGCAGTTCCGCGTCATCAACCTGATCCGATCGCCGTAGCGAAATACCAACAGCCGCACACCGTCGAGCTTGCGTTCTAAGATCCAGTCCGAGCTGGAGAACCGCGCGTCGGTCAATACGGCGAGCATGGGTGCTATCCACTCCGGATGAGAACTCTCGGGCAGGTCCGCGACCAGCGCCGCGATATCTTCGTTGTCACTCATCCATCCTCGCCCGCCGCGATCTCGTCAAGATCGCAGCCCGAGACCACCGACTTCGGTTCGGTGGAAACGGGGTTTCGCCGTGCGTCCGCCGCCTCGTCGTCCATCTTGATCAGCAGCCACTGATCCGCGTCATCATCGATCCGCTGCAAGGCGTAACCGCCATGGATCTTTTCACCGGAGAGCCGGACCAGAGCGTGGCCGTTTGCCAGTGCCTCGGACATCGGGCGTGGGCCATTCTCCGTTTCAGTGATGTTCTCATAAATGCCACGATCCCAGATCAGCACGGCCCCTGCGCCATATTCGCCCTCCGGGATCACCCCCTCGAAGTCGGCATAGTCAAGCGGATGATCCTCTGTTGCGATGGCGAGCCGTTTCTCGCGCGGATCGGTGGACGGCCCCTTCGGGACCGCCCAGCTTTTCAGCACGCCTTGTACCTCCAGCCGGAAATCGTAATGCAGGTTGCTGGCGTCGTGCTTCTGGATGACGAAAACGGGGTTTCCCGACGTGCTGCCGAAATCGCCCCTGGGTTCGGTGCTGCGTGAAAAGTCACGTCTTTCGTGGTACTGGTCCAGCGCACCACGTCCCTGCCGGTGTTTCACCATGCTCACGTCCCTTCCACATCAAGGGGCCCATGCCCATGCCGCCAAGGTGAGGCAACCGCATCGCCCCGGCATGCGGGGCCGTCACTGTCCTGGGTCGTATTCCAATCCGCCGATCGGGCGGACCGTGCTTGCCTGCGGTCCGATCGCGCTTTCCTCGGTCTGCACGACCATTTCAACCGGGTCACCCTGTGCAAGATCGGCAAAGTCGCCATCCACGACACTGTTTTCATGGAAATAGATCAACCGGTTGTCGGTCGCAATGATCTGGCCATAGCCTTGGTCGTGACGGATCTCGACAATCTTGCCCTGCAATGGGCCGTCGTGATGCTTGACGTCACCCTGCATTTTGCGCGCGGCGCTTTTCAACTCCTGCTGCATCGCATCGAAAGCGTCCCGGATCGCGACATTCAAATGCGCGCGCTCTGGCTTGTCATCCTGATGACGCCGCACGACCAGTTCCTGACCCGGCACGCGTACCTCGATCGTGACTTCGTAGAGATTTCCCGTTTTCTGGTTCTGATGCGGGGCACGGATATAGACATGGCAACTGGTGATGCCATCATGGAATTTCTCGAGCCGTGCAGCCTTTTCCGAGATCAGCGCCTTGATCTCATCCGTCGGTTCGACATGCTTGAACGCAATTTCGATAGGTGTCTGCATTGACCGACTTCTCTCGTTTCCTGGCACCTGCCATTGGTCCGCAGGATGTATGCCACTTCTCGATCCGGATACGCCTTAACCTGCGTCAAGGTGTGGTGATCAATTGTTTAATACGGTTGGCATGGTGGGTATTGTTTTTTCCTGCCGTAAGAATGCCATGCCGAATTTGAACTCTAACGGCTCCGGAAGAGAAGATGTCGAAGCCGCCTGGGGCCGGCAAGGCGCATCGCACAGATGCGGGACGGGTAGTTGAGACGACAGGCCAACCTTTGCAAGGGAGACACCGATGAAACTCGAATATGGCACCTGGGTGGTTGTGGCCGATGGCGAGAAGTATCTTTTGCTGCGGAACATCGGCGATCAGGAGTTCATGCATCTGGAAGTCCTCGATCACGAAACCAGCACCAACGCACCGGCACGCGAGCTTGCAAGTGATCGCGCAGGACGCCAGCAAGACGCCAAGCGCAAGGTAAGTGGTGGCGTCGCATCCTGGGGAAAAAGCGCCATGCAGGAGACCGACTGGCACCGTGTCGCCGAAGAGCGATTTGCGGAAGCCGTTGCCGAAAAACTATTGGAATGGAGATCGGCGGGGCGGTTTCATCATCTGCTCGTGATTGCGGATCCGCGCTCGCTCGGTGCGATGCGCAATGCCTATGACGACCGCCTCGCTTCGGCTATCGTGGCAGAGATCGACAAGGACCTGACGAACCTCCCGCTCGACAGGATCGAGGCGTCGATCAAGGCGTGGGACGCCAGCTGACGACGTAACACACCAAAGACCACGTGACTGGCCAGCAATACAAAAACCGATCTCTTGTCGCAATCCCAAGCGTGATTGATCCAAAGCAAGGCAATCCCCGGATCAGCCTCCTATAGCTGAGCAAATCCGCAGGTCGCGGTCTCGCGCACTGGTTGCCCGTGACTTCAGTTGCGGTGTATTTGAATGATGGGGCTGGAAGACCCGCAGCGATCTTCGCGCGCTGTGAATAGCGATCGAAGAACAGCCAGAAGCCGTGCGGCATTCAATCGTATCGGTGTTCCACGGCATTCACGTCCGTACGACTCCGTGATGAAGAGGCCCACGAGCAGTGAGCGCCGAGTGAGCGCCGCAGGCGCGCCAGCCCGACCGCGCACCCGGCATAGTGTTCGGCTCAGGATGCCGCGATGCGAGTGCCCGAGCGGCCCTCGATGATCGCCAGAGCATCGCTCAGCTTGCCGATGCCGGTCCAACGCTGGCCGCCGCGCGCGAATTGCGCCCCCGCCGTCACCTTCGGCGCCATGGAGCCTGCGGGCAAGTCCAGCGCCGTGGCCTCCTGCGGGGTCAGCTGCGCGATCCGCTCGGCCGCGTCGGTGCCGAAGCCTTTATAAACGCCATCGACATCCGTGAGCAGCAGCAGCGCGTCAGCCCCCAGCCCCTCGGCGAGCAGGGCGCTTGTTGCATCCTTGTCGATCACCGCCTCGATGCCAGTAAGGGCTCCGTCAGCGTTCTCGATCACCGGGATGCCGCCGCCGCCCGCACAGATCACGATCGTGCCATGTAGCAAGAGCAGGCGGATCACCTTGAGATCGGGGATCTCGACGGGCGCGGGCGAGGGCACGACGCGGCGCCATTTCTCGCCATCCTGCGCGATGGACCATTTGTGCCGTTCTGCCACGCGTTCGGCCTCGTCGCGGTCATACACCGGTCCGACGAATTTCGTCGGGCTGGCAAAGGCCGGGTCGTCCGGATCAACGCGCACCTGTGTCAGCAGCGAGGCCACGGTGCGATCGTGGTTCAGGGCATTTTCCAGTTCCTGCTCGATCAGATAGCCGATCATGCCCTCGGTCTCGGCCCCCATCATGTCGAGCGGATAGGTCTCATCTGGCTTGTAGGCCATGCCCTGCAGCGCCAGCAGCCCGACCTGCGGACCGTTGCCGTGGGTGATCACCAGATCATGCCCGGCGCGTGCCACCTCGGCGAGCGCACGGGCGGCTGTGCGGGCATTGTCGCGCTGGTTCTCGGCTGTCAGGCTCTGATCCCGGCGGAGCAGCGCATTGCCGCCCAAGGCGATCACGACGAGCATGGCCCTAGCCCCCCAATGTGGCGACAAGCACCGCCTTGATCGTATGCAGCCGGTTCTCGGCCTGATCGAAGACGATGGAGGCCGCACTTTCGAAAACCTCGTCAGTCACTTCCATTGCGGAAATTCCGAATTCAGTTTCGATCTGTGCGCCCATCTCGGTCTCGGCGTTGTGGAAGGCGGGCAGGCAATGCATGAACCGGGTGCGGGGGTTGCCGGTGTTTGCCATCACATCCGCCGTCACCTGATAGGGCATCAGCATCTCGATCCGCTCGGCCCATTTCTCCTTGGGCTCGCCCATCGACACCCAGACATCGGTATAGAGGAAATCTGCCCCCAGCGTCGCCTCGGCCACGTCCTCGGAGATCAGCACCTGCGCGCCGGTCTCCTTTGCGATGCTGCGCGCCTCGGCCTCGATGGCCTTGTCGGGCCAGCACGCACGCGGCGCGCAGAGGCGCACATCCATGCCCATCTTTGCCCCGCCGATCAGCAGGCTGTCACCCATGTTGTTGGCCGCATCCCCAAGAAAGCAGAAGGCAATCTCTCGCCAGGGTTTCTGTGCGTGTTCCTGCATCGTCAGGAAATCTGCCAGGATCTGCGTCGGATGGAACTCGTCCGTCAGCCCGTTCCAGACCGGCACGCCGGCATGTCTGGCCAACTCGTCCACAACCTCCTGGCCAAAGCCGCGATACTCGATCCCGTCGAACATGCGGCCCAGAACGCGGGCGGTGTCCTTCACCGTCTCCTTGCGCCCGATATGCGAACCCGAGGGGCCGAGATATGTGACATTCGCCCCCTGATCATGGGCCGCCACCTCAAACCCCGCGCGGGTGCGGGTGCTGTCCTTTTCGAAGATCAGCGCGATTTCCTTGCCCCTGAGCAATTCGCGCTCGGTGCCGGCGTATTTCGCGGCCTTGAGGTCCGCTGAAAGCTTCAGCAGAAACGCGATCTCGGCGGGTGTAAAATCCCGCAGGGTCAGGAAATGGCGGTTCTTGAGATTGTAGGCCATGGGATGCTCCTATGCGGGGTCACGGATCGTCGGGCAACTCATGCAGCGCCCCCCGCCGCGGCCGCGCCCAAGTTCGGCGCCCGGCACCTCGAGCACCTCGATGCCCTCGGCGCGCAGTGCGGCATTGGTGTCGTCATTGCGATCATAGCCGACAACGACACCGGGTCGCAGCGCCAGTACGTTGTTGCCATCGTTCCACTGCTCGCGCGATGCCTCGAACGTGTCGGCGCCGCCGGTCGGCACGACGGTGAGCTTCTTCAGGCCCATCGCCTTGGCCAGAACGTCGAACAGCGGCCGGTCGATGCGGCGGATATCAAGCGGCGCGCGCCCCTCGCCGGGGTGCAGGTCGTAGACCGTCATTTCGGCGGCGACCTCGGTAAAGCTGGTCACCACCTCGCCGCCGCAAAAGGTGAAGACCGTATCGAGATGCATCGCGGCGCGCGATTTTGGAAGCTGGCAGGCCAGAACGCGGGTCGCACGGCCCTGATCGAAAAGCGCCTCGGCCAGAAGACCCACGGCCTGTGGCGAGGTTCGCTCACCCATGCCGATCAGGACCAATCCATCGCCCACCGGCATCACGTCACCGCCTTCCAGCGTGGCACGGCCAAAATCGTGCGTGGGATCGCCCCAGAGCACTTCGGCCCGGCCCGCGAATTTGGGGTGGAACCGGTAGATCGCAGCGGTCAGCAGCGTCTCGGGCCGCCGCGCCTGCCAATACATCGGATTGAGGGTGACGCCCGAATAGATCCAGGCGCTGTTGTCGCGGGAGAAAAGCGTGTTGGGCAGCGGCGGCAGCACGAAGCCGAGTCGCCCGAGATACGATCCGAACATGCCTGCCGGCTCGAACGGCAGATCGTCTACAGTCAACCCGCCCATCAGGAATTCGGCAAGCTCCGGTCCCTGCAATTCGTCCATCCAGCCGCGCAGATCGTCGAGCATGCCGACTCCGATTTCCTGCGGCGTGACCCGGTGATCGAGCACCCAGCCACGCGCTTCCGGCATATCCATCACCTCGCCCAGCAGCAGTCCGGTATCGAGCACCTCGACACCCTCGCCACGCATCAGGTCGGCAAAGACGTCATGGTCTTTCTGCGCCTGCTTGACCCAGAACACATCGTCGAACAGAAGATCCTCGCAGTTTTCCGGTGTCAAACGCCGGTGCGCGCGACCGGGTTTGCAGACGATCACCTGCCGCAGTCGGCCGGTTTCCGAATGCACGCCAAGTTCCAGATCGCTCATGCCGCACCTCCCATTGCGGCACCAACCGCCAATGCACCCATGATGAACACTGTCAGGATGACCAGCAGCGGCCAGATGAAGACGATCCAGCGGTCATAGGGCACCCGCCCGATGGCCAGCCCGCCAATCACCACCGCGAATGTCGGGTTGATCAGGTTC